>JAAYUP010000075.1 GCA_012517635.1 Candidatus Atribacter alterifermentans | reverse complement strand
TTTCAGTGACCGTCAGGATTGAAGTTAAAGCTTGAAAACTGCCATTTTCTATGCCGGAGAACAAATATTCAAGCGCTTTAAGGTATCTTTTTTCTTAGAATTAATAAATGAAACAATTGGTATCGAGGGCAATAATGCGATTATTGTTTAGCAGGTGTTTGAATTTTTCCATTCTTCTCGTAATTTATTTACATAAAGGTCGGGATTTTCATCTTCCCACATCTCTGCATGAAGACCCTTCATATATTCGGCATAACTTTTTGGTTTTGGGACCAATACAATGGTATTTCCAATTGAATGGATAATGATTTCGTCTCCTTCAGAAATATGAAGCTTTTTTCTTATAGATGCAGGTAAAACGATCTGTGATTTTTTGCCGATTTTCAATGTTTTAATCATCTCTCTCCCTCTTGCTCACACAAATCTTCCTACTTATCACATATTTTTCCTACATTATATCCATCGATCCTGATAAGAGCAAGTTTGAGTTCAAACATTTTCTCTATTTACCCAATACTTCAGCTTCTAAAGCTCATTTCATCGCTAATCAACTTTTTTGCCAACTCCCCAGTTTCACAACTCTTTTTATGAATGCTTTCATTGTCCCAGCCTGCGGAGGAATGAATGAGATTGACAAATAGGGTAATTCAAGAATCAAGACCTGACCCCAGAGAATTCATCATAGTTTACAATTTCGAGGATATCTCCTTTAAATACCATAGCATAGATTCTCTTTTTGGTGAGAAGATGAACCGTTTCTTTGCTCATATCTAATCCGGCATAAATACCGATTAGGGTATACTCTTCAAGCTCAGGAAGAAATTGAGTTATTTTATCCAGTTTTTCAAGAAATCCTTCGATATATTCTGTTCGATCGGGATTCGATTTTACCTCTACGATAAAAGCCTGCTTGGCCTTCTTCAAGGTAGCCATTATATCAATCTCTAAAGATTTGTCATCCTTGCGGATACGTTTATTCCTCTCAAGGATGTCACACCGTATATGAAAATATCTCTCGATAGTTTGATCCATGGAGGGGAAGAAGATATCTTCCACAAGCGTTCCCATTCTATTCGCCAGATTGCCCCACTGGCGATTGAGGCTTTCAACGTTCTTCTTTGACCACTCCTTAAAGTCTAACATTTCATCTTTGAAGACCTTCATTTCATTCTTAAATGACTGGAGCTCCATTTCGGTCTTCTGTTGAATATATACTAATCTCATTAAGGCTTCTTCGAGTTTATCTACTTTTTGTTCAATTGCCACAAAATATCACCTCGCAGCTATATTATATAGCATGAGAAGAAATATTTTAAGATGCTTTCTCTTCATTGAAAGACCTTCATTTTTTCGTCATTGCAAGGGTGTATACGCACCCGAAGCAATCTCGAATGGTTCGTCCCAATTGGAGAGAAGGAGTGAGAAACTGCTTTGCCCAATTTTGGCTCGCGGATAAGGGTGACAATGAGAGCTCTCTGCTCCTAATTTTGGGGAGAAGTAAAAAACGGTGGAAAGGGCGTGATGGGTGGATATGGTTTATCAGATTTATGGGTGGATGAATGAGATTAAAATTTGTTAAAATTCAAGAATCAAGACCTGACCCCAGAGAATTTGGAGAAAAGATTTTGAGTTCATCGATATTATTAAAGTGTTTTTTGTTTCCCGTGATAAAAGGTATATTTTCATGAATAGCTACTTCAATAAAAGGAAGATCGGATTCATCAATCAAATTAATCTGAAGGGGCGAAGGAACGATGAAGAAACATTGGTGGAAAATAAATTGGATGAGAATTTTTATTTGATCCGGAGGGAATGAAAACTTCGGACTTTTTAAAACCCGTTCATATTCGGTAAGAATTCTGGCATCAGCATTGATAATAAGATTTCCATTGAGGATAAGGTTTAATATTTTAGCAGGACTTCCATAAGGGTTAATGATACCAGATACTAATACATTAGTATCGAGAACAATGTTGTTTAGGTTATTGCCGTCGTATTTTTTTAATTTCATTTTCGATATCGTCTTCAGTAAGCTTATTAAGGCCTTGTTTTACCGAATAGGACCTTAATTTTTCCAGAGCGACCTCAGCCTGAGCTTTCCTAATAGTTTTGAGCTGTTCTTCGATATCATTTTCAGCCTCAATAACAATAGCTTTTGGTTTCCCATTCACTGTAATAATCACTTCTTCTTTATTTATAGATTTCCAAAGTTCCGCTGGATTATTTCGTAATTCCTTGCTCGAAACAAATTTCATCTGACATCACCTCCTACAATAAATGTTATAATATATCATTATATTATACAATATATTATCCGACGATTAATCATACAATATTTAATTCATTAGTGATTACAAGAAAAATGAGAAAGGGAAGGGCTTTTTTATTTTGGAAAATGAAGGAATGCCAAGGGTTCCAGAGGTTTAACTGAAAATTTTATCTATCCTGTAAACTACAACAGGATAGCAGCCTACGGCGTAAGACGAAAAAAATTGTAAAAGACAA
>JAAYUP010000074.1 GCA_012517635.1 Candidatus Atribacter alterifermentans | reverse complement strand
TCTTTCCCTCCAAATTGATCATTTAAATGATAGAGTTCATAAAAATTATCGTCAGTTAAAATACCGCTTTTCCATATACACGAACTCATAAAAAGATGCTCAGCATTAATCAAGATCCCTTGAAAATTTGGTATATAACGATAAAGCGATAAATCAATTGACCAATCATGATTGCGAATTTCTTCTTTAAATACATCCAAGAAGACTTGTAAACTTTCATAGTTCGATTTAGCCAAAGATATCCAAGAAGGATTTATTTTCTCTATTTCTAACCAATTTGGGTCTAACATTGCCAACTCAATTTTAAATGGGCTTTTTAGAGCATCTTGCAAATTTGGCTTGAGTACATCATTCATTAAAACTGATGCATGCTCCAAAGAACTATCTAACCACCAAATCGTACAAGGAGAACCCTTTTTAATAGTATTAATAATGTAATCTTTGATATCCGGCCAAGCAGAATAAAAATTGTCATACTGTTGAGGGTGTTCTAAAATGGTTGGACGATTTAAAATTTCAAATAAGATCTGAAGAATGAACCAACCCAGCAGAATAATAACCCCAATTTGCACTAACTGAGCAATTGGACCAGGAATGATTACCAACACAACACTTAGCAAAAACAAAATGTATACCAATGTTTCACGAAAATTAGAATAATTTCTAAAAAGATTTCTATCGGGTCTCACTTCTCACCCCTCCTACCAGAGTTAAGCGAAGAATAGGTAAATATCCTATCAGAATTATTATCGGAATATAAGACCTAATATTTAATGATTCACAATATTATTCTAAAAATATCGCTCTTACCGGAGCTCCTGATGTCCCTTTTAATTTCATAGGAAGTGCAAGAAGAATTCCTTCTTTTTGAGTAATTCTTCGAACATTGACTATAGGAGCTAACAGAAGAGCACCTGTTCTAAAAAGAGAGCTTAAAAGACCACCCTTTGCTTCCTCATCATCTTCAGACCAAGAAGCTTCAATACACGTTAAATCAACCCCTAATAAGGCAATTTTTTTATCGATAATCCATTGCAGGGCTTTTCTATCCAAATTTGGTGAATCAAGTACAAAACCTGGTTTGTTCCACTGTTGATCCCAGCCTGTGCCTATCAACAGAGCATCTCCTGGATTTATTTCTGGTGCAAATTGAGCTAATAAATCGGCGGTGATCATGGTTTTTGGTTTTTGAGTGGGCAGTTGAATGACCTTTGCAGGGAGAATGCATTGACTTAGAGGATGCTGGTCGAGGTTTTTTCCTTTGGTAAGCACATGAGACCCAGCTTCTAAATAAGTTCCTGATATAGTACTAACCAATACTTTTGAAGCAAAAAATCCCTGTTCTTCAACTGTAGCAATGGTGTTGATTTCAACTGGTGGAACAATCTTTTCCATACCGGGCAAGGAATAATAACCCCAAAGGTTATTTTCCAGTTCTCCTGTTATATCAATGATTTTTCGATTCTTAAAAAATGATATAGGATTTTCCATACCCGTTTCCCCTTTCTATTTTAAAATATAGTAAGTAGTAATTTGCGAGTAGTGAATATCAAAATTTCACCCTCATCCACCCTTCTCCCGTCAAGGGAGAAGGTACAAAATTATTAAAATGAAAAAGAATGCAATGGCTGTTTCTTTTATCTTGAAAATTTATTTGGCGGTATACCCACCATCAACCGGCAGCACAGCTCCCGTTATAAACGAAGCATCTTCTGACGCCAAGAAAAGAATTGCTTGAGCAATTTCTTCTGGTTGAGCAAATCTCCCCAAAGGATGCATTTGTGAAATCTTTTTTTTCGCTTTCTCCGGTTCGGGTTCTTTTTGGAAAATCCGCTCGATCAATGGAGTTAACGTTGTCCCAGGGGCAACGCAGTTTACCCGAATGTTATCTTGGGCATAATCAACTGCCATCTGTTTGGTAAGCTGAATAACTCCTCCTTTGGATGCACAATAAGCAGCAGAAACGGGCCAACCTAATAAGCCGGAAATAGAAGCGGTATTGACAATCGCTCCACCACCTGATTTTTTCATAATAGGAATGACGGCTTTAGCCATAAGATACATACCCCGAAGATTCACTGCCATCACCCGATCCCATTCTTCAATTGGCATTTCATGAACAGAATAAGGTGACTCCACCCCGGCATTATTGATTAGAATATCAATACCT
>JAAYUP010000073.1 GCA_012517635.1 Candidatus Atribacter alterifermentans | reverse complement strand
TTTACGCTGATCTATCCGAACGGGTGATGGAAACCATAGCCCGTTTTGTTATGCACTATGAGGTTTATTCCATTGATGAAGCCTTTTTGAGTTTATCCGAATTTGCCGATCTTGATCTTACCTATTACGGGAAAGCCATCCGGGAAGCGGTAAAAAGGGAAGTAGGTATTCCGGTGTCGGTGGGAATCGCTGGCACTAAGACCCTTTCCAAGGTAGCAACCAAGGTGGCTAAGAAGCTCCCCGATGGAGTATATGATATTCGGGGGAACGAAAAGGCCGTTTTGGAAAAATTTCCGGTTGAAGATGTCTGGGGCATCGGGTGGCAGTATACCAAACTTCTCCATCGCTGGGGAGTTTCTACTGCTCTTGATTTCACTCATCTTCCGGAAAGATGGGTACAGAAACACATGACGGTGGATGGTCTTCGAACTCAAATGGAACTGAAAGGTATTCCCTGCCTGCCGTTGCAAGAGATACGACCGATCCGAAAGCAGATGGTCGTATCCCGAGGTTTTGGAAAAGTAGTCGAAGTCCGGGAGGAATTGGAAGAAGCTTTGTGTGACTATGCAACTTTGGCTGCCTGGAGGTTACGCCGAGAAGGATTGGCTGCTAAGGCCATAAGTATATTCATCATGACAAGTCCTTTTCGCCCCGGTCCTCAATATGCCAATATTGCTACCGCTAGATTCCCAGAGGCGACCAATTCCACAGTGGCTTTTATTCGAACAATACGGGCAATCCTCCCTCGAATTTATCGTTCGGGATACGCCTACCGAAAAGCCGGGGTTATTCTTCCTGAACTTTGTAATGAAAAATTGATCCAAGGAAATCTTTTTATTTCTTTCTTAGAACGGAAAGAGCAGCGGTTACTACAGGCGATAGACAAAATCAACGACCGATGGGGGCGGGAGGTGGTCCACTTTGGAGCAGTAGGACTAGCACAACCCTGGGCAATGCGTCGGGAAAGGCTTTCTCCCTGCTTTACCACCAACTGGGGAGAGCTTCCGGTGGCTTATGTATCGTGAAACTCCGGATTACTGCCAGCTTTGACAGGCGTTTTTCATTTTTTGACAGGTGTGGGTGAAGTCAAAAAATCCGACGAAATGATTCTGAGTATCGATGACCGGAAGAAATTGGTTCCCCAATAGAAACATCTTTTTCAAAGCTTGTTCAAAACTCATCGAAATCAGAAGAACTTCCCGAAATGGTTGAAGCTGATGGAGATCAATCGATGTTACTGGTGTATATCCTAAGATATTTTTTTCTCCGTCAAGAACTGGAATCAAGTTCCACCCAAAATCTTGGGCGTTTTGGATAGCAATTTTGATCTCTTGGGGTGTCGATTCTCTGGTTAGAAAAGGGGCTTCTTTGATCAAGGCTTCTTCAATCGAAAGCAACCGGAGACTGTTAAAAAATCCATTTGAACCCATAAATTCTTCGACAAATGCATTCACTGGAAAAAAAAGGAGCTGATTGGGTGAACCAACCTGGACGATTGACCCAGCTTGCATGATGGCGATTTGATCAGATAGTTTGACCGCTTCCCGAAGGTCATGGGTCACGAAAACGATGGTTTTTTTCAATCTTCTTTGCAGCTGTAAGAGTTCATTTTGTAGTTGTTCTCGAGTGATTTCATCTATAGCACCAAAAGGTTCGTCCATTAGAATGAGGGGTGGATCGGCAGCCAATGCTCGAGCGACTCCGACCCGCTGTTGTTGACCACCACTCAGTTCTCGAGGGTACCGATGAAGATAGGTTTCGTCTAACCCTACTAACTGAATAAGTTCCTGAGCTTTCTGTATCCATTTTTCTTTTTTTGCTCCCCGAATCTTGAGGACATACCCAATGTTTTCCCCAATCGTGATATGAGGGAATAAACCGATTTGCTGGATGACATATCCAATATTTCGTCGAAGTTCGATAGGATTTAAGGCTGAAATGTTTTGATTTTGGAAGTAGATTTGTCCATAAGTTGGTTCGATTAGACGATTGATCATCTTAAGAATCGTTGTTTTCCCGCAGCCGGAAGGACCAATGAGGGAAAAGATTTTTCCTGCTGGTATCTCTAAATTGACCCCTTCGACGGCGGTTTTATTGTTGGGGTATTGTTTAGTAATGTTTTCCAATCGAATCATGAATATAGACTCCTTATGCCTATAATTGATTATTCAATAAGTCCCTGGCGAATCAGGAATTCTTTGGCAACATCTTTTGGATCTTTCTTTTCTTCATCAACCTGGTAGTTCATATCAATCATCAGTTTTTCATCGATCAAACCTGCTAATTTCTTTAAGGATTTGCCGACTTCTGGATGAAGTTCAAGAATGGCTTTTCTCACTACAGGTGCTGCCAGGTAAGAAGGGAAAAAGTTTTTGTCGTCCTGAAGAATGACCATATCGTAGCGCTTCAATAGTCCATCGGTTGAAAAAGCATTGATAACGTCAACTTCTCCAGAAAGAATCGCTGGGTATTTAAGGGCAATGGCCATTTGTCTCGTGTTTTTAAAATTGAACCCATAAGTTTGAGCCAGGTTGTCAAATCCGTCTTTCCTTTCAAAAAAATCTGGTTCGGCTCCAAAATTTAATTGGTTAGAGACCTTGGCCAGGTCTGAATAGGTTTTCATATTGAATTTATCAGCCAATTCAGCTTTTACTGCCAAGGTGAAGGTATCATTGAACCCAAAAGTGGGGAGCCAAACAAGTTGAAATTGTTCTTCGTATTCAGCTTGGACCAAGTTGAAAAGCTCTTGAGGATCAGATACGATATTTTCCTTTTTAAGAACATCTTGCCAAGCAGTACCGGTATATTCAGGATAAATATCAATATCTCCTTGAAGGATCGCCGGATGGAGGATTGAGGTCGTTCCTCCCTCGATATTTTTATATTCTACATCTAAATTGGTGTCATGTTGCAAAAGAAGAACCATAATTTCGGTTAAAATGTATGATTCGGTAAAGGGTTTACTCGCTAAAACTACCCGATCTGAGGTACTTCCCTCAATGTTTAAAACGAGACCTCCCATCATAAATAAAACCAGAATAAAAGTGGTCAATTTAAAAAACTTCATTTTCATCGAACCAACCTCCTTATCCTTTGATTTTTTGTAATAATTTCTTTTCGATGAATCCTAAGATTCCATCAGCACCTACCGCTAAAATTGCCACCAAAATGCTTCCGGCGACGGTTAATTGTGTATTGTAGGTTGTTATTCCTCGAAAAATGAGGACTCCTAATCC
>JAAYUP010000072.1 GCA_012517635.1 Candidatus Atribacter alterifermentans | reverse complement strand
TATTGATAGTCTGATTCGAAGAAATGTCGATGGAATTATTTTTTCTCGAGTTTCTGATGAGAGCCGGGTTTTTAATATTCTTGAGAAAACCAATATTCCAGTCGTGGTTGTTGATCGTTTTTTAGAAAAGGAAGATATTCCGAGTATTGTTCTGAATAATTATCAGGCTGGGATTTTAGCTGGTTCTCATTTGATCAGTTTGAATCACAAAAAAATTGCTTGTATCACCGGTCCATTAAATATCGCTCTTTGTCGAGAGCGATTAAAAGGATTTAAAACGATTCTTTCTGAAAATGGAATTTTATTACCTTCGGATTTTATTTATGAAGGGGACTTCAAATTTGAATCGGGTATTGACGCCATTAAGAAATTTTTAAATGATGGTATTACGGTTACGGCAATTTGGGCGCAAAATGATATGATGGCAATCGGAGCTCTGAAAGAGCTCAATAAAAATCACATCCGTGTACCCGAAGATATTTCCTTAATTGGAATGGATAATATTAGCTCTTCGGAAATGGTTACTCCGTCTCTTACTACTATTACCCAACCATTTCAAGAAATGTGTCAAAAAGCAGTTCAAGTTATATTGAGTCATATACACAAGAAAGAAATGACTCTCAATCGGATTGTTTTGGAACCAAGCTTGATAGTCCGTGAATCTACCCGTCTATTCAAGGAGTCATAACTGGACCGTGATGAGTAAATAATGGGTTTAATTCGAGAAAAAGTGATTATCCCTATCGATTAAGGGTATGATTTTATGGTAAATTTTTAAACAATTATCAAAAAAAGAAATCATAGAAAAGAGGGAGTATTATGACGAATTCATTAAAAGTTGTAGAAAGAGCATTAGAGCAAGGGAAGGGAATCCTTCGATTATTTCCAAATTGGGTTCCTCGCTCATTTTGCATTCCTGGAAAACGTTTGAAACTTCACCCTGATGATTACTATGCTTTTGGGGCTCATCGAGGCGGTATTGATGAACGGTGGTTTGCTTCGACAACCAAAGCCGATAATGGGCCAGAAACGCTTCCAGATGAGGGTTTAAGCTATATTTATTTCAAAGACGGGAATAAAGAAGAAAAAGTTCTTCTGAAAGAAGCGATTGATATTATGGGGAATGATATCTTAGGAGCCGATGTCATGAAGAAACATGGTGGCTGGAAGATGTTTAGTAAGTTTTTTGATAATATGGAACCCCTCCCTCATCATCTTCACCATGATGATGATACAGCCGCTCATGTTGGTGCGATGGGGAAACCGGAGTCATATTATTTTCCAGCCCAGTTGAACAACCATGGTGGCTGGTTTCCTTATACTTTTTTTGGTCTTAATCCTGGAACGACCAAAGAAGATGTAAGAAAATGTTTAGAAGATTGGAACAAAGGTGACAATGGGATATTATATTTGTCTCGAGCATATAAGCTTAAACCTGGAACTGGGTGGGATGTCCCCCCTGGTGTTCTTCATGCGCCTGGATCGTTGTTAACGTATGAGCCCCAGAGAAGTTCTGATGTTTTTGCCATGTTCCAATCATTGGTGTGGGATGTTCCAACACCATGGGAATTACTGGTAAAAAATGTTCCAGAAGAGCATAAAAACGATCTTGATTATATTATTAGCTTGATAAATTGGGATTTAAACGTTGATCCAAATTTTTATCAAAACCGATTTGCTGAACCAAAACCAGTCAAACCCTTAGCAGAAATGAAATCGGAAGGCTATGAGGAATACTGGATTTCTTACAAATCCAGAAATTTTTCAGCGAAAGAGTTAAGAGTTTTTCCCGGGAGAACAGTTACTATCAAAGATAAGGAGGCTTATGGATTAATTACTATTGAGGGTCATGGTCAGTTTGGACCGTTATCTATCGATACTCCAAGTTTAATTCGATTTGGAGAAATGACGAGCGATGAATTGTTTGTAACTCAAAAGGCAGCCCGGGAAGGGATAGCCATTACCAATCAAAGTGAAAATACCATGCTGGTCATGTTAAAACACTTTGGGCCTGAATTATAGGTTTTGCATCAATCTTTTTAAAAAAAAGAGCGGGATTTTTGTTGTG
>JAAYUP010000071.1 GCA_012517635.1 Candidatus Atribacter alterifermentans | reverse complement strand
GGCTGGGAGATAAAAACGAAAAACTACCTTTTATTAATTCCGCTCGATTAGAGGTTTCCGGTATCTTGAATGGAAATGAAAATATATCCAAACGAGTAAATCAAAAACTTAAGCAAACAGATCCGTCGGATAATACCTGTTTACCCGCGGTCGTGGTTGTTGTAGAATTTGGAACTCCTACGGCACACATGGTGGAAAAATGGAAAAAATAATTTTTCTTCATAACCAGGCAATGGATCTTGCTGAAAAAGCATTCCTTTTAAAAAAAGAAGGGGATGAAGTTCAAGCGCTTGAACAGAACCGAAAAGCTCTTGACCTTGAAAAAGAGGCTGCCCTCCTGTTAAGAGATGAAATCACTATTGAGCCTACACGATCGGTGCTGTTTAGAAGTGCAGCAACACTTGCATATGAATGCAATGAATATAGGGAAGCTGAAAAGTTAATCAGTTATGGATTATCTGGTAATCCCCCTCAAGAAATTATTGAAGAACTCAGAAATTTGATGGAACAAGTCAATTTTTTACGACATTTATCTTTGCGAAATGTCGTTCTAAATAAAAATGAAATGCAAGTATCATTACATGGTCCTGAAACTGGATCTGGTAGTACATCTTCCAATGCGTTCATTAGCCGAATTAGTGATTTAGAAAGACTTATATATAGAACAGTAGAACGTTTGCGTAAACAACCATTCCGTGAGTCACGTCCAACTTCATCATCGTTAAGAAATGCTTTTGATATTTATCTCTCAGTACCAAGGGGAGGAAGTTTTACAATAACTGTACAAGTTGGAAAACAATTGATGCTTCCAGGATTGGATGATTCTGACCAAGTAATTGATGAAATAATGGAATGTCTCACCTTAATTAATTCAAAAAATGAATTCGAACTCAAAAACAGAATTAATGATGAATCATATTATAAAAATTTCATAGGCTTAGCCAAAAGGATTGCTCCTGATGGAACGAAAATCAATTTAGTGGGATTAACTTCAATAAGATCAGGAAATGAAAAACAACTTCCTTTCACACGAAAAAGATCAGATTTTTCTATTGTAAAGTCTGATACAGATAAAAACGGTGATAATAAAACAATAACAGTTCAAGGTGTGTTATTGTTTGCCGATAATACTCAAAGAAATGGAAAAATAAAAATTCGGACGATTGATCACAAAGAATTTGACATAATTGTCCCGACTGGAATGATGGCAGATATTGTACGTCCATTGTGGGAGAATGAAGTAGTTATAGTAGGTCAGAAAAAAAAGAATTCCATAATCCTGCAAGATATCAGCAAAGCCGAATAATAAATTACAGAGGAAAACGTTATGCAAACCGCCGTCATCTACGCTCGTTTTTCCTGCGATCGTCAATCGGAACAGTAGATCGATGGTCAGCTCCGTGTATGTAAGGATTTTGCTAAATCCCGAAAAATAAAGATTGTCGGAGAATATATCGATCGTGCGCTGACCGGCAAATCAGATGATCGTCCTCAATTCCAGACAATGATCGATGATGCGAAGAAAAAAACTTTCGATTATGTCATCGTCTACAAGCTGGATCGTTTTGCCCGCAACCGTTATGACAGCGCAATCTATAAATCCAAACTGAAGCAATTTGGCGTCAAAGTTTTGTCGGCCATGGAGAACATCGGCGACAATCCGGAGTCAATCCTCCTGGAAGGAATGTTGGAATCCTGGGCGGAGTATTACTCCATCGACCTGTCACAGAAGGTCCGCCGTGGTCTCCGCGAATCGGCAATGAAAGGCCAATTTGTCGCCGGCCGCATTCCCCTCGGTTATAAAATCGTCAATAAAAAATTGGAAATTGATCCGACGACAGCGCCAATCGTACAGGAAATCTTTACCAGGTATGCCGCCGGAGAACCAAAAAAAGCGATCATCAAT
>JAAYUP010000070.1 GCA_012517635.1 Candidatus Atribacter alterifermentans | reverse complement strand
CAATCTCATTTAGTAATTTTTTAAAAAATAATTAAAAAATGAGATCCTTCTTCCACAACTTGTGTGATTCCCCTTAGCGCTTTTCCCTAGATTTACTTTTTTTTGAATGGTGTATTCTCCCTTTAGGGATCAAGGTTATTTCTAAGTGATATTTATACTTCATCTGAAGACACAATTTCTTTTTCCATTTGATTTCCTATGCCTTTTGAGTAGAAATCCATAGTACATGTTATGCATAATCAAGCTATCAATCACAACCAAAAAGTTGAGAATCAAAAGTTATCTTTGTGAAGTTCAAGAGTAAGGAATAAAAGCGCAGAGACTGAAGATGAGATAAGTCCCAATTTATCAAGAGAAATTCAAAGCAGCCTTACTTATTTTTTAATATTAATTGTCCGGTTACATATTGATGAATCAACATTGCAATATGAGTCTGGTATGGAATGCCGGATTCAATTGATTTGGCTTTTAATCGAATCAAGTCGCTATCTGAAATACGAATATTAATTCTCTTATTCTTTTTCAAAGAGTTTTTTGCCTGCTGGGCATAGTATTTCTTCAACCTATCTAATTCTTTTGCTGAGGTCCATTCTCCATCCTCATAGGATTGAATAATATCCTCTTCGTATTTTTCCGTATGATCCATACTTTTACCCTCTTTTTAAATAGAATTTGGTTGCCTTCCGACTGGGAATAATGGTTTTAAGGAAAATCTTTTGTTCATCTTCTACAAAAGGAACCAAAAAAGCATATCCTTCGAACTCAATGACAAATATTTTTTGTCCTTGATATTTTTCTGAATTTGGATGTTCAAGAATATCAAGTATCTCCCCAGCTTCGATCTGAAGTAGAATGATTTCAAAAGAAATATTCCTCTCTCTTTTAAGTTTTTCATTCTTGTCTTCATTCCAGGCGAAATTTTTCATTTATGGTTATTATATTATCTAGATGTGTGCCTTATGTCAATCATTTCAAGAAGACTTGGGCTTGAAAAAAGAGGTTATTTTATCTTTTTGTTAAGTCAATTAAGACCACAAAATATTGCGAAGTATATCAATGCAAGAACAAACCTCGGATAATACTTTATTTCTGACGAGGTAAGTATGCTTTAAGAAGTGCTATAAGCTCAGGAAGGTCAGCGGTTACTGTTTGCTAGAGTATATAAATAATGATATCAAAGTAAGAATCATTTGGTGAAGACGAATCAAATCATTTTTGCGCATATTGAAACTCTGCTTCTTCTTCAACTTCTTTACGGAAATAACGACTTAAATCTTCAGGGGTTCGCATATCTACTTTTCTTCCATTGAAAAGAGATGATAATTGTCTTTCCATCCGAGCTAAACCAAAAAATCCTGGAGCTGATCCTGGTTCGAATTCTACCAATACATCCACATCGCTCTCTGGACCGAAGTCATCACGTAAAACTGATCCAAATAGCGCTAAACGTCGTATTCGATTCTCACGGCAGAATTCTTCAGTCTTTTCTTTGTTTATAGAAATTTTTGCCATTTTTTCACCTCGAAAGTCATGAATCTTGTATGAAATTTCTTGATTCTTTTTTATTCTATCACAGTCATTAAAAAGAATACCCTCTCCAGTGGATCTACACTTCATAGTTGAAGCCGATGAATAGACTTATAGGTAGTTTTCTTAGAGATGCCATATTCTCGATACAAATCTGCTACTCTTTCTTTTTGGAGATACCGCTAAATAAATTCTTGTCTTAGGTATACTTTGTGTGCCTCCATTCATGGCATAGGGCATCCCTCTTGTATCAGAAGTGTAGAAAGTGTTACCGATGTATCTGGAACTTTTTTACCTCTGTTTTCAGATCGTACCCCAAGATTAAGATGAGATATTGTGCTTGCTACCGAAAGATGTATTCCTGATGAGCATCTCGTGT
>JAAYUP010000069.1 GCA_012517635.1 Candidatus Atribacter alterifermentans | reverse complement strand
TAAGCCGGTTCTCCTTCAATATTAAGACTTTTATCCGGTTGCCCCTTATTATCGAGAATCAAAGCAGAATCTTTAACTCCTTTTCCGAGGCCGGTTCGGAGAATATGTTGAATTTCATCTTGGAAGGCAAACGTTCTTGCTTGGGCGATTTTGAAAAATTCATTTTCATCCTCGGAGAATGTTATACAGAGAGCAAAGGTCGACCCAAAAAAATAATCTAAAAAATAGGTTACTTTAAAAACATTACTTGGTAAAGCAAATAGATACTTCCCATTATTGCTTACCACTAGTGTCTCTTCTATTTGATAGTAGACTCGATTAAAATTTTGTTCTTTATAACCTACTCGATTAAAATTTTCTATCCAAAACGAGCAATTTCCTTCTCCAGCTGGAAGTTCTTCACCTATAACTTTAATCAGGAGATTATCTACATCCGCACCCCAAGCTGCTGCTAAAAAATGCTCAACTGTTGAAAGAGAAACACCTTCTTTTATAAGCGTCGAATTTCGATTTGCGCAATGAAGATGGCTAAAATGAACAGGAATGAATAAGTCTTTTTGATTTTGAAAAACCTGAAATACAATTCCCTGATCAACTTCTGCGGGGTGAACTTCAACTCGGGTATTTTTACCATAATGTAATCCCTTCCCAGTAATTGAAAAAGAACGAGAAATGGTTTTTTGTTTTTTTGTAGAAATTAAGATTTGAACACTTTTTTCTCCAAATTCTTGATTCTCTGCCATAGGTCCGGTAATTTCCGTAATAGCACCTTCTCTTTCATCTCAATTCTATGGTCCTGAGCAGGAAAACCAGAAACCATTTGATCATCAGGTATCGAATTGACTACCCCAGTTCGAGCAGCTAAACGGACACGATTTCCAATTTTTCCATGATCGACAACTCCACATTGACCAGCCATGACCACATCGTCACCAAGATGACTACTTCCTGCAATTCCGCATTGAGCAACAATAATGCAATTTTTACCAATTTTTACATTATGGGCGATCATAACTAAATTATCAATCTTGGTACCTGATCCTATCCTGGTTTCTCCTAAGGTTGCTCGGTCAATGGTAGAATTTGCCCCCACTTCGACGTCATTTTCCAAAACAACCTTTCCTACATGGGGAACTTTTAAATACCACTCTCCATTTCTCTCATAACCGAAACCATCCCCACCAATGACCACTCCACTTTGTATTATCACTCGATCACCAAGTATACAATTTTCATGAATAACCGTTTGAGGATAAATTAAACAGCTCTTACCAATTTGGGTTCCCTTCCCAATGTAGACCTGAGGAAAGAGAATGGTATCATCATCAATAATGGCATCGGATTCGACGTAGGTTCCCGCTCCAATTGACACCCTTTTTCCAACATGAGCCCGAGGATGGATGAATGCCGTCGGGTGAATACCTAATTCAGGAAAGTCTTGAACATAAAACTTTGGAAGTAATTGAATAAAAGCTAAGCGGGGGTTTTCTACCATTATGAGATTTTTTGCTTGAATATCTATTCCTTCTCGACAAACTATAACATCGGGAATAGATGAAGTCGAAATAGATATTTTTTGGTGTTGAAACAAAAAAACTATATTTCCCGGTGTTATATTGTCAAGAGATCCAATACCAAAAACTTCAAATTCGGGGTCACCAATGAGGTGACCACCGATGTAAGACATAATTTCCTTAATTTTCAAAGAATTTCACTTCATTCTCATGTTATTTATTGAGAGTTTTCATTTTCTCAATCACTTCATTGGTGATATCCGTTCCACCATAAAGAACGACCGGCATATCAACTGCTTCATTTTGGCTGACTGGAACCTGAATTTGGGTTCGAATCACTAAAGAGAGCTTCATCGATTCAGCCACTGCTTTTATTGATGCAATAACGTCATTATATCTTTGGTTGATCAGCTCTTGTCTTTGTTTTAACAAATCTTCTCCGACAGGAGCCCACTCTTTGTTCATTTGGTCCTCAAGTTCCCGAACTTCTTCTCTGGTTTTCCCTTTTCCTTTCTCATTCAGTTCTTGCTGTCTTTTCTGCTTTTCTTCAACAAATTGCTTCTCTAAATCAATGATTTTCTGAGTATTGGGATGAGCATTAAATAATTTCTCAACATCAATAAGACCTATATTTTGGGTGGCAGGGGCTGCCCACGATAGATTTTCAAACAAAAAAAGCGACATCATTACCAATAATCCAATGATTAGCAATTGCTTTTTCATACCAATGAATTCTCCTTTCTTTCTCTCAAAAGGGTTATAATCCCTTCATGATAACTTTTAGCAACTCAACTTCATCAAAAAGTGTGACCAATGCTAAAGTAGGTGTGCCCCCCTTCTTCACCCAAACCATAATCTAACCGGATTGGTCCTAGAGGTGTGTCGAAGCGCAAACCAACACCATAACCAAATTTAATGTCATCAAATCGGATTGGTTCATCCAAAGCCCAGGCATAACCGGCATCACCAAAAACCACTAATTGGGTATTGTCAGCGACATCCCATCGATACTCGGCGTTAAAGACCAATATCTGTTCGCCTTCAAATTCAGCCAGGTCATACCCTCTCAAAGTATTCACTCCACCAACTGAGAACTTCTCATACTCAGGAAGTATTGTATCGGCAATCCCTCCCATCAAGCGAAGGGCAAGAACGGTATCCTGACCAGTATCGATATAATTTCTTAAATCCACAATGTATTTGTTATAGTTATTGTCCCCGCCTAAAAAACGGCCAGCAATTTCTGCTTGAGCAATCCCATACCATCCACTATGTGGATTAAAAACATCATCTCGAGTATCATAAATGATCATTGGGGTAAGAGAATTGGTAATACCCCCTCGATTTGGAACTTCACCTTCCAAAGCGGTGAGCTTGATATTTTCAGTTTTATAGCTCAGTCTCCACCTCCAATAATCAGAAAATCTCCTTCCAAAAGCAACTTGACCACCAACTCTTTCTTCTTCATACCTCCCTATGATTTCTCCTTCTTCACGATTTTTTCTCTCCCGTATTTGGTCATAAACTGAAAGAGAGAAAAAAGTTGGTGTATCAAAAAGCCATGGTTCTTCAAAATAAAGCCGATATAAAGTCCTTGAACCAAATTCATAACGAAGTTCCAATTTCTGGGCATTTCCACCGAAATTACTTTCTTGATAACGAACAAAACCCAGCCATCCGTCTTCAGTATTATATCCAACTCCCAAACCAGCTTCGCCGGTTAATTTCTCAATAACTTTCACCACGATAATCACTTTATTCGGATCGCTACCGGGTTCAATTTTCATACTAATATCATCAAAGAAACCTAAATTGTATATCGCTCTCATACTTTTTTTGATTTCAGAAAAGTCAAACTTAGTAGGGGTTTCAAAAGATAATTCTCGAAGAATGACATAATCCTTGGTCCTCTCGGTTCCTTCAATTTTAATCTGTTCTACAATACCTTCATGAATGGTAAATTTTAAAATTCCATCCGAAGAAAAATCGGTACCATCTACTGCTGTAATCATATAACCATTATTGCTATATAATGCTTTTATTCGGTCTAAATCGTTTTGGAATATCTTCCAATTCATAACCTGACCAGGCACTAAAATCATCGCTGACCGTATTTCTTCAGTGCTCATTTGGGTGTTCCCTTGGATTTCAATTCCTTTCAGAACTTGATTTTCTTCAACTTTAAATATCAACTCGATTCCATCTGGATATTGCTTGGTATCAACCCAAACCTTGGTAAAATAACCCAGATCAAATATTGACTTTATATCACTTTTAATTTTCTCTTGATTGAAAGCTTCCTTGAGGGATATTGAAACTGCTGATAAAATGAGGTTACTATTGATATTTTTATTTCCCTCAACGCGTATAGCGACAATAGGAGGACCATTCTGTGCTCTCGCTATTTGACTCACTGGTATTAAAAGAAAAAAGATGAGAATAAAACCGATTAAAAGTTGCTCTAATGAATGATTTCGCATAAAATTTAATTCCCTCCATTTCCCATTTCAATTTTAACCCAGTAACCAAGATATTTCATGGAGTTCATCCTCTGATTCAAAATTGCTGAAATCTTAAACTTTCATGTATTTCAATTCTTAAAAAAATTCTTTGTTCATTTCGATATCAAAAGAGTTCCCTTAAACCCTTCTCAAAAATTCTCCTGTAAAGAAAATCTTCTCATTTTTCAAAAACCATCGTTCTTAACCTGACCTTTATTTCTTTCATTTAATCATCAGGAACAAAAAAATCAACTTACCCGATTCTCAATACGAATAGGATTCGTTACAAATATTCTATCATTTAAAATTCTTTTATATAATTTGGTTGGTTAAAATCGAGTGGTAAATTCCAATTCCCAACCATAATGACCATCAGTACCAAACTCAGATTTGAAGGACCATTCTCGATTGAGGTCGAGTTCAAAATTCCAGGCTGAATGATCTCCCCCACTTAAATCATGAGTATAACTTATTGAAGCATTTTCTCCAAGTTCTTTTTTTAATTCTATACCATAAAATCCTTCATTTTCTTGGTTAGGAGCAACCAACTCTATACTATCAAAAAAAAGAACATTCTTTAACCCTGTTCCTTTCATTCCTAAGAAAAAACGTAAAGCACTTAAGAGATGAGGTTCTAAATCTAAAGTATCTAAAGATTGGTAAGCTTCTTTATCGCCAACGAACAAAAGAGAAAGTATTTCTTCCTGAATGAGAGGTGGCTCAGATTGGAGTTTCATTTCATAATCATCTAAAGGCCCATCAGCTTTCAGAATGATATGATATCGGTTCATTTCAATTTGCCCTTCCAAATGAAGTTGAGGAATAAAACCAAAATAATCTCCAAAAAATATATATCCTTGAAGGGGAATAGTTCTCGTTACTAAGTCATATGTCCCCTCGGTGACATCTAAACGACCATTCAATTCGATAGAATTCTGACTATTTTCAAGAGTTAATCCGCCAGTCAATTTTAAATCAATAAAACGAGTCATCACTCGAAAATTATCGTCAGTTTTTAAAACAAGTTTCAATTTTATAGGAAAATTTTGAAATAATTCGTCCAAATTTAGAAAAACCGCCGTTGAACTCTGGCTTTTATCCAAATGGGTTGTATCAATGAATCCATTTTTAATTTGTATCTCCCCTTCAGCTTGAAGGTCAGAGAATTCACCTTGAAGCGTTATTTTACCCTGCCAAATACCTTGAAAATAATCAAATTGCCCTAACAAACCATTTTCCCCCTGAATGTCGAAAGTAAGGTTTATTCCAGCCTCACTTATCGTGCCTTTAGCATTAAAATCGAAACCTAACCATTGACCATGACCTTTGGAAATAAAAAATTCTTTTCCATTTATCGTCAAAAGAACATCTTCAAATTGAATGATGTCTTTACCCTGTTGCACAACCTTCCCCTGGTTCGCTTGAATCCAGCCTTGATAGTCTGAATTATTAATTGTACCTGCTAAATTCAGCTCGGCATTGCCAGCTAAATAGACTTCGAGATTATTTTTGGGAAGAAAAAGATTAGTATCATATTGGCTGGTAAGCTTAACTTGTATAGTTTTGTCCTTCACATGATAGGTTCCGGAACCAAGAAGATCAATATTTCTTGTTTTGTCTTTCAAATGGATTTGTTGAAAGTAAATTTGATCATTTTTAAAGCTCCCCTTCATTGAACCATTAAAATTGAGCAAATCCTCAACAGTAAGCGTGAGATTTTGACTTTTAAAATTCCATATTTTATTTGAAACATCCAGTTGTGCGTCAATATCTCCTTGACCTTTTACATGATATCCTCCATCGATTTCCTGTTCAAAATAAACACTTTGAATCTGAATATCTCCTTTTCTGAGCATTTCAGGGTCTAAATATCTTTCAAAACCTATTTTCTCATTTTTTTTCGGAAGTGCTCCTTCACCTTCAATGGTTATTTGAAACGTTTCTCCCAAGGGTTGCCCTTGATAAATGAAACCTTGTCCCTGAGCATTGATTCCAAAAGACACACTATCCCATGCCCCTTGAGCTCGCAGAAGTATTTCTTGAATTTTACCCTGAAATTGATAGTCATTGTCCGGAAATTCAAGATTTTTCACGGTACCAATTAGATTTATTGATTTATAGGGTATTATTTCACCAATTAAAGAGAAATCTCCTCCCAAAAGTTGAGTTTCACATTTTTTGATGAGTATTGTCTCCGGTGATATCTCACCTTGAAATTTAAAATGAGTTCCTGACCATTGGTCATAACTCCAGTTTGGCGCGAAGAAATCAGCAGTAATTTCCAAACGTCCTTCTAAATATTGAAAAGACCCAACTCCTTCACCTTTCATTTTGAAGGACCTTTCACCTATCGGATAGGAAATTGTGTAATTCGTAAAGTGAAGATTCCCTTTTATATTCTCAAATTCTTTCTCGATCTCCCCTTGAATCACTCCGTCTTGGTTTCGAAGTGATATATCGGTTATGATCATCTTTTCTCCCAAGTAATTCAGGTGGGCAGTTAATTGGTTACCAAGGAAAGTATCATTCCAAAAAAGCGTTCCGTTGGTAACGACTAATGAAAGAATTAAAGGATCACTATTTGGTTTTTGCACCTCAAAATTACCAGAAAAATGACCGTTTAATGGAAGATCATCTCCTCCTATAAATTGGTCTATTTTACTATTTTCAATAGAACCGGTAGCCTGTAATTGCTTATTAAAATAGGCGCCATCCATGGTTATTTTTCCGTCAAATAACTGACCAACTGCTTGAAATAAAATTTTCTCAAGGTTATACTGAAACTGTAGTTCAATTTTTTCTATTCGATAATTTTGATATTGTAGCCACTCGCTAATCAATTGTCCTTCTGCCTTGAAAGACCCAGAAAAAAAAGAAGCATTCCCACGAATTGTACCTTTTCCAGATATCCCAGCAAATTGAACATCCATTGGCTGAGTAACAAATTCCAGATTGATTCGTTGATCGGAATATTTCCCTTGAATTTCACCAAGAATTGGATTCCCTTCAATGATTGATCCTGGAAGAAGCTGAAGTGAAAAACCCGAGCTCTCTGGCAAAAAATTCAAACTCGCAATGATATCAATCTTTGGTTCTTTGGTTTTTATATGCAGATCTCCAATGATTTCTAGAAGATTTTTAAGATGAAGATTGAGATTGACATCAAAAGCATTTTTAATAGTTCCCGTCTTTATTTGTCCGTTTATGTGCAAATGAGGTTGATCTTTAAGCCATAATCGGCTTTCCCCATAAAAATAGAAACTTCCTTTTTCTCCAGTCGTTTGCTGTATTTGAAGATCTCTAAACTCGATTCCATCTTCTTTATGTGCCAATAAAGTAGAAAAAGAGAAGTCCATTTCACCCTTAACAGTTCCCTTTAAAAAATCATCATTGAAAGAAAAAATGAGTTGACCTTTGAGAGGATAATCACCATGGAGAATTTGATATTCAGTGTGAATTTCTTTTTCTGATATAACGTCACCGGTCATAGTTATTTTGGGATGATTTATTTGAAAGGATATTGTTTCGTTTTTCTTTTGAAGAAACATGGGAAAAGCTTCAAGAGTGTAGGTACTATTGGGTACATTCAGATTTTGTATATCAATTTCAAAATCCGGTACATGATGAAATTGAAAATCCTTAATATTCTGAATAAAGTTATTTGAATGAGAAGAAAATACTGCAGTAGGGATGCTGGCAATAATACTCTTATCTTTGCCAAATAAGAGACCCCAATTAAAAGAAATGCTCATTTGAGGAGCATGAAAAGAAAAATCATTATTGCTCAAAGAGAGCTCAACAATTTTAATATTGAGAGGAAATGAAAAGGTGACTTGCTGATATGTTAACTGAATCGGCCCGGTATTGAATTGATTGAATAAGCGACCAATGGTTATACTGGCTAAACGTTGAAAACCAAAAAAGAAAACTCCAACTAAAAAAACGATGAATATCGTAAGGGTAATGATAAACCTTTTCAAAATTTTACTCCAAAACCACAACGTTACCCGTAAAAGAACCTTCTAATACAAAAGGGAGTGAAACAACTTCAGAAAAAAAGCTTTGCTGATTATCACTGGAAAGGGTTTCACTCTTGCTTCTCATCTCAATCACAAGGCCATTCGATTTGAGTTGTTTTATTTTTTCATCAATATAATGATCAAGATCGGTTTGTGAAGTGGGGGTTTGAATATTTTCATCACCCCAACTCAAACCTCGTACCACTACCTCAGCCTCGCCTGGAATAAAATCTTTCGGAACCAATAAACCAAAATCAAGACTTTTAACACCTTGACGATAGAGGTTTAAATCGATTCGTCCTTTTAAGTCAGTCCCTCTTTTCACATCGACTGGTAAAAAGAGATTCCTAAAGGTAGCTTCTCGAATATCTGGAATAAACACTATTTTAATACTTATTTTTTCTGCTTTTATCGATTGAAAGGGATTTTTAAAAATATCTTCAAGAATTTTTCCCAAGTTATTCGAAGTAAAACTGGAAATATCAATTTTACTCACCCAAAAAAATTCATTTTGAAAGTAAAATTCATTTCCTTCGATTGATAAAGTTACTTTAACGCTTCCGGGTCTTTGACTATCTAACGCTTGATCAATGGAGTTTAAAATAATTTCCGGAAAAAACTCGACGACAACATTTTCGTCTTGAACAATCTCAAAATCATTTCGAGATAGAACACTTTTTTCATTGCCGATTTCAATTTCAGCTTTAATAACCTTAGGCATCACACCTAATCGACCGGCTATTCCTGCGCTTCGGTCCTCATCTATTATCCCAATTGGTTGAATGGGTGTACCAACTTTGAAAGGAAAATCTTTGCCTTCTAGGCTGAAATTTACATACATTGAAGATAGAAAATAATTCACCTTCCCTTGGTGAAGGAAAGGATGTCCAAAGGCTAAAATTTTGTTATTATCCCGCCATGTTAACGTCCCTAAACTGACTATATCCACATCACCATGAATTAATTGAACACCAATAGCGCTCCCTGGTTCAATTTCAACTGATGGTAAGATAGAACGTTGGCTGTAAAAGAGAGTAGGGAGAGAAATAATTTTCCGAGAAAAATAGCTTTCTTTTTCTTGAAGCTTTTTCCACGCTCTTTCATTTAATCCAATTGTAAAAATGACAGAACTGGGGGCAGCTTCCAAAACTGCTGAAGAATCCGGCACATTTTCCCAGATTTTAAGCATGGCTTCAATTGGAGTCACTACTCCGATTAAATTATCTTTCGTTTCCCAACTATAAGCCAAGGCTCCTGCTAACTTCCCATTAAAAAAAATGGGACTTCCGCTCATCCCGGCTGAAATCCCACCCATTTTTTTTATTTTTTCATCGGTTACTTTAACCACAATATAACTTTGAGTGATGTCTTTCCCAATGACAACATCTACTACCTCAACATTAAAATTCTCAATTCTCGTCCCATAAAAAACGCTTTTACCAATTCCCTCCATATTGCGTCTCACCGACTGGATCGGGAAAAAAGGTTCGTTTTCAGCATAACTAACTCGGAGAGAAAGGAGAATGAAAATGTTCAAGAAAAATAGAAAGGATATCCACCTTAATAGTTTTAACTTCAAAAGTTAACTATTCCTCCTTTTGGTATATAAGAAGTCTTCCCGGAGAGATCTTAAATTATCCAGAACTTTCCCTGCCCCTAAAGCCACACAGGAAACTGGTTCTTCAGCTACGTAAGTTGGAGTTGCTAACGCTTTCCCAATCATTTCATCCATTCCATGCAGAAGGGCTCCTCCACCGGTTAAACAGATTCCTTTTTCACCAATATCAGCAGCTAACTCAGGAGGAGTATGTTCTAAAATAATTCTTGCCGCATCAACAATTGATGAGAGAGGGGCTGAAAGGCATTTATAAACCTCGGAAGCAGTAATAGTAATCGTTTTGGGGAGACCAGATACTAAGTCTCGCCCTTTTACGTCAGCTGCTTTTTCTTCCCGTGGCGGAACTGCCCATCCAATTTCTATCTTTAGAATTTCAGCCGTTCGTTCTCCAATCATAAGGTTAAACTTTTTCCGAAGGTGTCGCATAATTGCTTCATCTAATTTATCTCCTCCTACTCGGACCGATTGGCTAATAACAACACCACCCAAAGAAAGAACCGCAATATCGGTCGTTCCTCCTCCAACATCGATAACCATGTTTCCAGAGGCTTCGGTAATATCTAAACCAGCTCCTAAAGCTGCTGCCATTGGCTCTTCAATCAGGTATGCTTTTCGAGCACCAGCATGATAAGCAGCATCTAAAACCGCTCTTTTCTCTACTTCGGTACCACCTGAAGGGACACAAATAACAATATCAGGCTTAAAAATACTTCTTCCACAAGTTGATTGTATAAAATAAGTCAGCATTTTTCGAGTAATCTCGTAATTATCGATAACTCCATCTTTAAGAGGTCGATGGGCAACGATATATTCAGGGGTTTTTCCAATCATTTCCCTAGCTTCTCTACCGATAGCTAAGATTTTATTCGTTCCCTTGGCCAGCGCTATTACTGAGGGCTCATTCATCACGATTCCTTTTCCATGAACATAAATAAGAGTGGTTGCCGTTCCTAAATCAACTCCCAATCGCTTATTCCACATAGAGAAAATCCTCCTGTTTATTCGTTAACCCTCTTTATTGAGGCACCAAGTTTAAGTAGTTTTTTTTCTAAATTCGCATATCCTCGATCAACATGAGAAATACCATAAACATCAGTTGTTCCCTCTGCTGCCAAACCCGCCAAAACCAAAGCAGCCCCCGCCCGCAAATCAGAGGCGGTAACCTGGGTTCCGGTTAGTTTTTCCACACCAACCACTATTGCACTTCTCCCCTCAACTTTTATATTCACTCCCATTCTTTCCAGTTCTCCCACATGGGCAAACCGATTTTCAAAAACTGTTTCAGTAATAACACTCACTCCATCAGCTAAACAGAGAAGGGTCATAAATTGCGCTTGCATATCAGTCGGAAAGCCGGGATAGGGCATGGTTTTAATATCGGTTGCACGAGGCCTTTCTTTCATGGAAACGAAGAGGCTATCTTCAGATACCTTGGAAATTTTAGCACCGATTTCTTCTAATTTTGTAACAATGGATCGCAGGGCGATATGGTTAACCCCTTTGACTTCTACAGCTCCACCAGTAATTGCAGCTGCAACACAAAACGTACCTGCTTCGATTCGGTCTTTAATGATTGAATATTCGCAACCATATAATTTAGGAGTTCCATGTATAACAATGGTATCGGTTCCAACACCATCGATTTTTGCACCCATTGTCATCAGAAAGTTTGCCAGGTCAGTTACTTCTGGCTCTCTTGCTGCATTGGCTATAACCGTGTCCCCTGGAATAACCGAAGCCAGCATCATTATATTTTCAGTGGCTCCAACACTTGGAAAATCCAAATAAATTTCACCAGGATGCAATTGATCAGTCCAAGCTTCAACATATCCCGAATGCATCGAAACTTGAACTCCCAAATGAAGAAATCCTTTTATATGAAGATCAATAGGTCTTGAACCAATTGCGCATCCACCTGGAAGCGGTACTTGAGCTCTTTTCAATCGTGTGATGAGTGGACCTGTAACTAAAAAAGAAGCTCTCATTTTTCTTATTAATTCATAAGGAGCATCTGATTTGATGAGAGAATGAGGGAAAATTTGATAGGTTCCTTCTGCTAACTTCTCGATCCTGACTCCTAATCCCTGAAGAACCAAGATCATCGTATTTACATCTAATAAATCAGGAACATTTCTTATAATAGATGGTGTCTCACTTAAAAGCGTTGCGGCGAGAATAGGAAGCGTAGCATTTTTAGAACCACCAATTTCTACTATACCTGATAAAGGATTCCCACCGTTGATTACAAATTTTTCCACACCCAATCTCCCTTTCAATCTTAAAACCTTTTTATTCCGGAAAGATTACGCCTTTATTAAGTACCCTAATTTAACTTTTTGATAACTATTCTCTCAATATTATATCTTATTCTAGATTGCTTTTTTCACTCTTAAAATTACTTTTCAGTTCTTACGTTTTTCCTCAAGCGTCATTTCCGAATCATCTTTCTTTTTTGGGGTTGGCGAAATAAACTCGAAACCTATTTTTCCACCCTCCTGAAGAATTAAACGGGCTTTAAAAAATTTCCCTTTCTTTGACTTAAAACCGGAAATAACGTCTGACTTTCCTTGAACAACAAGCTTCTGAGCTTGATTTCGTGTAATCGTCTTCCCTAAAATTTTTTTCCACAGAGTAAAAGGGCAGCCTTCTTTCCACTGAACACAAGCAAAAGCACTTCGGTTTTCCTGAATTGGCGAACCACATATTGGACAAAAACCTATATTCGTACTCATTTTAGCCCGTTCGCCATTATCTGTTTTTTCTTTAACCTTGGTTACGATCTCCTCGGTCAATTTTTTGATTTCATCCATAAACTCTTGACTAGAAAATTGTCCTTTTTCGATTTGAATCAGTTTCTTTTCCCATTGCCCAGTGAGTTGGGGCGATGCTAACTCAATAACCGGGATACTTTCAATTAAATTAATCAGTTCAATACCTTTTGGTGAAGGAATTAAAGTTTTTTCTTCTCTTTCTAAATATCCAACCTCAATTAATCGCTCAATGATTGCAGCCCGGGTAGCCGGGGTGCCTAACCCCGATTCTTTCATTATTTCTTGCAATTCTTCATCTTCTACAAATTTTCCCGCTCCCTCCATGGCGGAAAGAAGAGATGCTTCGGTATAACGTGGTGGCGCTTTGGTTTCTTTGTCTTCAACCCAAACTTTTTCGGTGTTCACAATGGTTCCAACTTCAATTTCCGGGAGATATTCTGGTTCTTCTGACGTAACTTCTTTTCCATAAACTTTTCTCCATCCCGGTTCAATGAGCACTTTCGATTTACTGGTAAAATTCTCACTATTGACCTCAGTTTTAATTCGCCTCTGAGTCCATATTGCTTCAGGATAAAAAACCGACAGAAATCGTTTACAAATGAGATCCATAATTTTTTGATCATCTCGTCCCAGAGTATCCCAATCAATTTTTTCCCCAGTTAGTATGATAGCATGATGATCAGATACCCGGCTATTGTCAAACACCCTTCTATCATTTAAGGCGTTTTTTATGTCAAAAGGCTCCTGAGTCAATTCTTCAAATCCACATTTATGAAGCATATTCCATCCAGTCGCTACCTGATGAACTAAATCATGAGAAAGATAACGCGAATCAGTCCGTGGATAAGTAATAAGTTTGTGAGTTTCATAAAGCTTTTGAGCCGAATTGAGAGTTCTTTTCGCAGAAAAACCGAAAATTTTATTTGCATCACGTTGTAGTTCGGTAAGGTCATAAAGAAGAGGGTGCTGTTCTTTGGTTTTTTTATCCGAAAACTCGGTCACTTTGCCTATTTTACCTTGAACGTTTTGTTCAATTTGCCAAGCACGCTGCTGATCGTAAACTCGATCTTCACCGTCATTCCACTTCCCTACATAAGTTCCTTGTGGCGATGAAAATTCAGCGAATATTTCCCAATACGGTGTCGGTTTAAAGTCTCGAATCTCTTTTTCACGATGAACTAAAATCGCTAAGGTTGGAGTTTGTACTCTGCCAACTGACAACAGAATTTTAAAGCGAGCAGTAAATACCCTGGTACCATTTATCCCCACCAACCAATCACTTTCCGATCGACATTTGGCCGCTTCTGCTAATAATTCCATTTTCTCTCCTGGAATAAGATTGGCAAATGATTGGCTAATTGCAGCAGCAGTCATTGATGAAAGCCAAAGTCTTTGAAATGGTTTTTGGGTTCCAATATATTCATAAATATATCTAAAAATGAGTTCTCCTTCCCGTCCTGCATCGCATCCGTTGATAATTCTTTCAACCTCATTTGATTCAATGAGATTTTGAATGACCTTTATTCTTTTCTCATTTTTGTCAATTGGTTTTAAATAAAATTTATCGGGAATAATAGGAAGAAGACTTAACCTCCAAACCTTCAACCTTTTCTCATAATCTTCTGGTTCGGCTAAAGTAACAAGATGACCAATTGCCCAAGTTATATAATATTTCTCACTTTCCAAATACTCTTTTCGATTGGTAAATTTTCCTAAAACTTTGGCTATATCTTTCGCAACACTCGGTTTTTCAGTAATGATTAAAGTTTTACCCATATCTTACCTCGATTCCTATCAAAAAAATGGTTTTTAAAAAATAGTTACTAATCAAATTCAGAGGGAAAGGTTTGATCTGTTTTTTTAAAAGAAAAATATTTTCTTAGATTGAATTTTTTGTAGAAAAATTTTTAAAAATGATATCACTTCATGGTTTTTTTGAGTCATCTATCAAGACTAAAAAAGTTTTTAAAGAAAACCGATATTCTCTTGTTCTCTTCTTTTTTCAAATTCAGTTGTTCGAAATGAACACTGTTTATAAAAAGGATGACCATGGTTAAAAAATTATTTCTTCCTGCGAACTCTGGGTAGGTATTCTATTGGACTCGAATAAATACGTCAAACAATCAAGTGGTCAACCATCAGAGAAAAACGAGTTAGCTTAAAAAAGTACTCATTTTTATTCAATCAGATTAATCCTACGATGATGAATTTTTCCTGATTCAAAAAGATCTCCACCATAACAGTCATAGGCAACGAGTAATGGTAAATCTCGAACCCACAGTCGAATCAGGGCTTGGGCACCCAAGTCTTCGTATCCTAATAAATCAGAGTGAACGACAAAGCTTGATAAATAAGCTGCCGCTCCGCCACAGGTAATAAAATACACTGCAGTATACTTTTCATGAAGCTTTTTTATCTCTGGGTTACGTTCACCCTTGCCAATAGTCGCTCTTAATCCTCTTTGGAGAAAGTATTCCAAAAATTGATCCATTCGGCTGGAAGTAGTTGGCCCAACTGATCCAAAAACCTTTCCAGGTGGTGTTGGACTTGGACCTGCATAATAAAAAGTTGAGTTCATTATAGGAAAAGGGAGAGGTTTTTCTGATCGGATATCAGCAATCATTCGACGATGGGTCGCATCGCGAGCACAATACACTTCTCCATTCAATAGCACTCTATCACCGCTATGCAAGATTAAAACATCATCAATATTTAAAGGTGTTTTTAAAATATATTCATTGGCATTTTTCATTCCATTCACCATGATAACATTTTTTGACGAAATACATGACATGAGCAAACCATGCCAACTGGAAGGCTAGCGATATGAGTTGGATAACTCTCAATGTGAACCTCCAAGCAAGTCACATTTCCTCCTACCCCCTGAGGACCTATACCTAATTGGTTAATTTCATTTTTCCACTGTTCTTCCCATTGACGGTATTCTTGGTAGCGATTGGGAACTCCCAATGGGCGTCCAAGAGCGTGAGAAGCAAGATATAGAGCATAAGCAGCATTCCCTCCGATTCCAACACCAACAATGAGTGGTGGACAGGCTCGGCTAGCATTTTTATCCAACTCTTGTAAGATAAATTTTTTTATTTCATCGGGAGTGGTTCCTGGAGTCATCATTTTTAAGGCGCTAATATTATCACAGCCACCACCCTTAACTAAAAGATTGATATGAACCTCATTACCAAGAGTTTGTTGAATAAATACAATCCCCGGTGTATTATCCCCGGTATTCTTCCCAATCAAGGGATCAGATAAAATAGATTTGCGGAAATAGTTTTTTTTATAAGCTCGACGAATAGCTTCATCTAATGCTTCTTGAAACGTTCCTCCCACTAATGCCACTTCAATACCCACAGTAACTTCTGCCATAACCATACCGGTATCTTGACAAAGAGGAAGGCGTTGTTCTTGAGCAATGACATAATTTTCTAATATCTCTGAGAGCATTTCACAGGCAGAATCACTCTTTTCTGTAATTAAAGCTTTCATCATACAAGTTCGAAGTTTTTCCGAACATATTATATTCATTTCAACTAAAGCGGTTTCCAATCGCGAAATGAGATCCTCGACCAAAATAAATTCCATCACTGGTTCTCACTGGGAAGAGATATATATTTTAATCGCACTAAATCTTTCACCATATTTTGAGCTCTCTCAATAATGTCTTTTATTTCTTGCCTTAGTTCACCTAATTCTTTTATTTTTCGAGCGAAATTTTGTTCAATAGCAACCTGCGCAACTGCTAAAGCCTCATCAATAAATAATTGCCATTCTTCCATGCGGGGAATGATATAATCAGGGTGTAATCCTCTTTTTTGGGCAAATCGATAAATTGCCTGAGAAGCTGCTAAACACATATCGTCATTGATACAAGCTGACTGAACAGAAAAAATACCTCTAAATAATCCAGGAAAACCTAAAGAATTATTTACTTGATTTGGAAAGTCCGATCGACCAGTTGCAACAATTATAGCTCCGGCTTCCTTAGCCTCCCAGGGCCAAATTTCTGGATTGGGATTAGCACAGGCAAATACAATGGCATCCTTATTCATGGTTTGAATCCATTCAGGTCTGATTACGCCTGGTCCAGGTGTTGATAAGGCAATTAGCAGATCTCGATTAGCTATTGCTTCTTCTTTCCCACCTCTTAAATTATCACCATTGGTTATCTGGCACAATTCCCATTTCCAGGGATGATGTTCTTCTAAGTCCTTCCTCCCTCGATGAAGTGTTCCACTTCGATCACATAAAACGATGTTTTCGGCTAAAACCCCAGCTTTTATAAGCAAATGAGCAATCCGAATATTCGAAGCGCCTGCCCCAATCAACGCAACTCGGATTTTATCCAAAGACTTCTGTACAACTTCTACTGCTCCTAATACACCTGCTACCGTCACTAAAGCAGTCCCTTGTTGGTCATCATGCCAAACCGGTATATTTAAGCTTTTTTGTAAAGTCTCCAAAACAGTAAAACATTCCGGCTGAGAAATGTCTTCAAGGTTAATCCCCCCAAAACTCGGTTCAAGAGACTGGACAATTTGTATTAATTCATCAGTACTTTGAGTTTTCAAACAAAGCGGATAAGAATCAACCCCACCTAAATAACGAAATAAAAGTGACTTGCCTTCCATAACTGGCATTGCAGCTTCTGGACCAATATTTCCCAAGCCTAAGACTCGCGTTCCGTTAGAAACGACTGCAACAGTATTCCATCGATTCGTGTATTCATAGGAAAGGAGCGAGTCACGAACTATTGCTTTGCAAACCTCGGCAACTCCCGGAGTATACCATACAGCAAAATCTTGGTAGGACCTTACCGGGCATTTTAAGTTCATTTCAATTTTTCCATGATAAAATTGGTGAAGTTTCATTGCTTCAATTAACGGTTGATTTAATTCACTTTCGGTTTTCTTTTGCATGGTAGGTCTCCTAATAAAAAAATTTATTCTTTAAAGACGGAATGAATAAAAAATGACTCATCCTGGAAGGAGCCTTCCTAAATAAAAATCTCATTTTTTTATTTTATAAAAATTTTTTTTAAATGAGATTGCCGCGTTGTTGACCAAGGAACAGTTCGATTTCTCGTAATGACGAATTGAGATTGGAATCTTCATTTTCTTCGGGTAACGACATGTGTTTGAATAACCCTACAGTAGTTTGTGGTTTTCCCGAAATTTTTATACACTTCTCTTGGAAATTTCATTGTCATAATAATAGGCAGAGAAGACAACATTCGCAAGAGTTCTTTAAAGATAAATTTATCATCAATTGTAATTTTTCAATTTTATTATAAATCTATTATTATTTTAAGCAGGTTTGCATCTTTCATTCAATTTGATAGTATTGGTGAAAATTTAAAAAAAGGTTAGCCTGATAGAAGGAGGGATCGTATGCCAGAAGCAACTGTATATCATCAACAAGGATTTAATTGCTGTGAGTCAACATTAATGGGATTATGTGATTATTTAGGAAAATCTTGTCAGTTTTTTCCTCGTTTGGCAACTGGTTTTGGAGGTGGTTTCGGCCACACCGGTGACGTTTGTGGAGCCATTACCGGTTCAATTATGGCTTTGGGGTTAAAATTTGGTCGTGACCAAGCTCATGATAAAAAAACCCGTGACGATTTTTATTTGTTAGTAGAACATTTTATTAACGATGTAAAAAAAGAATTAGGAGCCATAGACTGTATTGATTTGATTGGAGTTCCAATGAATACCGAGGAAGGATTAAACGAGTATCGAAAAAATAATATACACTTAAAATGCCGAGAATTCATTCAAGCCATCTCCCAAATAGCTAAAGAATATCTCGACCAAAAACGACATTAGTTAAGCCTTAAAAATGGAAAAATATCCGATATTCATTCATTATCCAACTAAAAATAAAAATAGCCTCAACGCGTTAATAGGAGCACTCCAAAACCATCTTTTATGGAACCAGCTTCAGTTTTTTTTTATTCAAAAAGAAACTGACCTATTACATCTTCTCACTCTTCACCAACGAGGCTTAATTCTATTATCTGTTATGACCACAGATTGTGAACAGGTTCGGTCTCTTTTAATCAAATGTAAATCAGTTAATTCTCAAGCCAAAATTTGTCTTGGAGGGCCTCACATCTCTGCACTCCCTGAAACTTTTCAAGGTCTTGCTGATTGGTTGGTAAGGGGAGAGGCTGAAGACCTTATCCAAGAAATTCTTTCATACGCTAAGAATGATTTCCCTTTGGTAAATACGATGATTCTTAATTCAAATCATCGGGTTCAACTTGACCACTATTCTCCTTCCCCCGTGAAATTGGGAATATATGGTTTTATTGAGATTACACGCGGTTGTCCCTATGGATGTTATTTCTGTCAAACCAGTACGTTGTTTGGAACCGATGTTCGTCATCGTAGTTTCGAGGCAATTACCGAGTATTGCAGGGAGATGAAGAAAAAAGACCTTACTGATATTCGTTTTATTACACCAAATGCTTTAGCTTATGGTTCAGTAGATGGACGATCCTTAAATTTGAACGCTCTCTTTTCTCTCTTAGAAAGAATTAAAAAAATCATTGGTAAATCAGGTAGAATTTTTTTTGGATCTTTCCCGTCTGAAATCCGACCTGAGTTTATAACTTTGGAATCGATTCAACTCTTAAAAGATTTTTCTGATAGCAAAACTCTTGTTTTTGGTGGACAAACTGGGAGCAATCGATTATTAAAAACTCTCCATCGAGGTCATACCCGTGAACAGGTTTTCTCGGCAGTTGACATGGCCATTCAAAATGGTTTCCAAGTTGCAGTTGATTTTATTTTCGGTCTTCCTGGAGAAAATGAAGATGACGAAAAGGAAACAGTACAAGCTATCAAGAAACTGATAAAACTCGGAGCAAAAGTTCACGCTCATTCTTTTCTTCCATTGCCAGGTACTCATTTCTCCGGTGTTCAACCAACACCCATATCGCCTTTTTTGCGGCATTTTTTAGGGAAGATAGCCCGAGATGGCTTTCTCTTTGGACAATGGCAAACGCAGGAAAAACTTGCTCAAATCATCAAAAAAGATTACTAACCAGAAAAACGTTCTCCTCCTGAAAACGTCACTATTCAGGAGGAGAACTCTATTCCACTTCAGTTATAGCCTCAACCGGTTTTAATAAACGACCCTTTCGGTTAATTTCCCGGATATTTTTTTCCAGTTTCTGTCTGGGAATCATAACAAAATGGCCACATTTGATGCATTTCATTCCAATATCAGTACCGAGACGTATTACTTTCCATTGCCGACCTCCGCAAGGATGACTCTTTTTGAGTGTTAAAATATCCTCAATCTCAATTTTGATGATTCCCATTGTTATCCTTATTTAATCAGAAAAACTTTCCTGACAAATAATTCTTTCTAAAGACCTTCGTGAAGTTGGTTGAACAGTTTTTACTGGGTAACCGAGAGGTGTAACCGCTGCAATTCTGACGGATGGCGGAACATTGCATATTTCCCGAATTTTATCTTCATCAAAATCTCCAATCCAACACGTACCCAGCCCTTTGTTCCAAGCTGATAAAATCAAATGAGTCATAGCGATAGCCAGATCGACTGGCCAACTTTCCATATATTTCCCTATATACCCTCCCCTACCAATTGCACAAGCAACAATTATAACAGGTGCTTCACCTATAAACTCTTGACCAGAGCAAGCTTGAGCTATTAAACGTTTCTTTTTATCATTTTTTATTAAAATAAATTTCCACGGTTGGAGATTGTTTGCTGATGGTGCTAATTGAACAGCTTCAAATATTTCATTTATAACTTGTTGACTTATATCATCAGAACGATATTTTCTAATACTTCTACGATTCCTTATGACTTCCATAAGGTCCATAAAATCAGTCCTCCCCTATTGCTTTGGCTTTGGCTCATTCAACGTGCTGATACGAGGTATTTTTATTTCTGTATAAGGCTTTAAATTATAAGGACTATCAATGATATTAGAGTTCGCTTCAAGGATTTTCTTCCATTTGGTACCATCTCGGTAGTAGCGACGGGCGATATTCCACAGATTATCCCAAGGAAGAATGATATAAGAAGTGTACTTTTTTGATTCATCTAATTGCGCAGAGAGTTCCTGGATTTTTTTCTGAAGAACCTCAATTTGGCTTAACTTATTTTCAACATCTCTGGTAAGATTCTGTACTTCTTTTTCTATACGCTTTTTCTCTTCCTCCAGTTTTTGTATATTTTCAGCAGATTGTTTTTCTTCTTTTAAAACTGCCAATTCCTGATCTATTCGTCTCAACTCTTTTTGTTTTACCTGCAAATCCTCCTCTATGTTGGACTTTTCACGACTTAATCTTGTAATTTCAACCTGTAAGTTATTTTCTTCTTGGCTCATGCTTTGTAAAGACTGTTGGGTTTCTTCAATATATTTTTGTCCATCCAAGGCATCAAATAACAAATTAACCCTTTCTTCGATTGCTATCTTTTCTTGTTTTAAATCATCAACAGCCTCTTTAAGTGTTTCTACCTCGGGACTACTTATCCCATATTCCTGAACAATAGAATCAATTCTCCCTTCTACTGCGGATATTTTCCCTTCAATGGCATCAACCCGAGAAAAAATTTCTTTTTTATTTATTTCTTGGTTAAACTGTTCCAAAGTTGCTACCCGATTTATAACTTGATTCATGGAATCACTAAATGTATCAAGAGAGGTTTTTAGTTTTTCGTCATCAATTTTTTTGGAAATATCAATTTGGACTTTTTGATACTCCTGCTTCACTTCTTCAATGAATTGGTTTACTTCGTCTGTATTTTTTTCCAAAAGGTCATTCATAACCTCCCATTTGTTTTCCCAGTTTCTCATGCTTGATTCCAATAATTGCAACTGCTCGTCAGTTTTAATGAGTCGATTGGCTAATTCATCTTTTTGGTTCTGAAGCGATTGTATCTTCCCTTCAATAGTGGCTATTGTCTCATCGCTTGTTGACTGTTGGTTTCGAATTTTTTCCAAATTTTCTTGCAATAAAGCAATATTTTTTTCGTTCCCCTCAATTTCGTTAAGAAGCATAGCCCTTTCATTTTGGATAAATTCAATATTTTCTTTTAATGATTTTTCATTCTCAATAAACTCATTTATTTTTAATTGTATCTCTTTTAATGATTCAATATCTGGAAGAGTAACGCCAATAGCTTCAACTTGATCTTTGAGTTCCTTGAGAGTTTCTTCCTGATCAACAGATATTTCTTTTTTTATTTGATCAAATTGCTCATTGAATTTTCTTGATATATCAACAATTTGATTTTTAGCTTCCTCTAAGGATTGATTAAATCCATTGACTAAAATTTCTAATTGATCGGAATGAGCTGCAATTCCTTTCTGGGCTTCTTCTAGTTGATTAAGGTTGGATTCCAAAGCATTCGTTTTGGAATCCAAATTGTTTAACTGCGAATGAATGAATGAACTGAGGTTTGTTAGCTCTTCAAGATAGGATTGCTGTGATGTTTCCATACCCTGGAGTGAATTGGAAAGATTTTCAATTTGTTCACGAATGACTTTCACTTCATTCTCCACCGACGTCTTCATGGTGTTCATCTTTTCCTCAGCATCTTTTGTAAATTTATCGAAGACTACCATCTTATTTTCTAAATCTTGAACCTGAAAGAACTGACTCTCTAAAGTTGCAATTTGCTGAGTAACTTGAGTTAGAGATTCTTTTAACTGTTCTATTTCAGCATGCTGTGTTTGGATAAAGTTCTGCTGGGTATTCAGACTGTCTTGAAGACGAGCCAAAACCGTCTGGTTCTCATTTCTTAACTTTTCAAGTTCTTCTTTCCAATTATTTTGGAAAGAGAGGAGGTCTTGTTTTTGTTTTTCAACGTTTTCTTGAAGAGAATTGAGTTTTTCAATAAAAGCAAACCTTTCGGTTTCATTCTTTTGCCAGTTTTCTTTCAATTCCATTTTTAAAGCTTCAATCTGGCTTTGCACAATATTTTTCTGATTTTCAATTTTTTCAGCAGTCTCAACAAATCTTTGATCAACATTGAAAGAAAGAAGCTGGTCTTTTATTATTGGAATTTCGGTGCTTATGGTTTCCAGCTGGTTTAATTTGGTATTAAGTTCAGAAATTTGAGCATCTTTTTCCCCACTTAAATGTTGTAACTCAATAGAAGCCTTTTCTAACAATTCAACCCGTTTAACAGAATCATGAATGGCTTGGCTCAACATATCTATCTGTGTATTGAGATTTTCAAAGGTTTTTATTTTGAGGCTGAGTTGTTGACTTTGATCACCGATTATCGCCAATCTATCTCCTAACTCCGTAATGCTTTTTTCATAAGAGGAGAAATCTGGAAAGGCAGAAATTTTCTCGGTGATTTCAGAAAGCAAAGCATCTTGATCCTTGGTGTTCTCCTCTAAAATCTTTATTTTTTCTGTTGTACCATTTAGTAATCCTTTTACTGGAAACAAAACTACAAACATTACTAAAGAAAGAATAAGCGCAATAACAGCGAATACAAATGAAGGCCAATTTTTCAAAAAATCACCCCCAACCTTATCTTATCTATGATTTCTTAACCATACACCAGTAAAACATTTTAATTTTGCAATAAAAATATACTCTTCACTCTTTCAAACACAAGATAATCATTACCCGAAAAAGGATAGGTATATACCCCTAATAAAAAGACCACAAAAAAAAGGAAAAACAAAATTAAAATAAACACCCACACACGGTCATAAGCTCTTTTTTGACCAAGGTCAACATTTTGAATCCAGGTAGGGAGTGCTTTCTTCCTTTTAAACATTTTCTGTCTTTCCCAAAACAATAGCATTTTGGTTAGACATTTTGTTCGTCTGAACCCTCGACTATTTGTGCATAAACTGCTCGGGCAAAATCTTTTTTGGTTGAACGGTCCACAAACTTTAATGCCTTAAGCAAATTGTATTCCTCTCCGGAAAGAGTCCCGTTTCTCAATAAGCGATCTAAATCTGGTATAATAAAATGTGACAAATAAAGCGATGCAACTAAAAATTCTCTTCCTTCTTTTGACCTGAGGCGAGCTTCTAATTTTTCTACTACTGAAACATCGCCAGAACGATACATTTCAATTACATCTTCACCAGATAAGCCAGGAATGCTTTTAAAAACTGTATGGATAACAATATCTCCCAGAGGTTCTCCTGACTGAACTTTTTATTTTACATCCCAAAGCAATGGAGAAAAATCAATGGTTTCTTCGTTTAAATTGATTTTTAAGTTTTTTGCCTCTAAATTCATTTCTTGTAGTTTTTTCAATCCACGCTCAAGAACTGCCTGTCGAGGTTCCTGTGGTCTTTTCTGGTCAACAAGTGGTATTTTTGGGACGACTTTCTCGGTTTCAGGCTCGCTATAAATCTCCTCACTTTCATATTGCCTAACATCTTTGTTTTCCGAACTAAATTTTGGTTCGGGAGGAGCAACAAAGTCTTTTTTTAATTTGAGGCCTTCTTGAGGCAATTCCTTTTCCCGTGGAATTCTTTGCCATTGTCGCTTTTCCTCTATTTCTTTCAAATCGTTTTCCACGGTTTGAGAAGATGGTCTTGCCTTAATTGGAAAGTTAATCTTTTTTTCTGCAAAAAGCCGCTTTTTAATTTTTGGTTCCTCTTCAAAGTCCTCATTCTCTTCTTTCCAAAGCTTTCTTTCCCGAGCGCTTTCCCGGAGAATAAGAATAATACTGATTAATATAGCAACAATTAATATCGCTAAAATCAAACCAATTATATCTTGAATTCTTAACATACCCTGCATAAGTCCACCTCTAACCCTTTCGATCAAAATATATATTTTTCCCTTGGGCAGAGAGAGGGATACCCATGACAACATCATCTTGGGTAAAACCCATTTTTCTCGCTATCGTCCCCACTCTATACATAATTCGATTATCAACATTTAATAGTGAAGCAGTTTTTACTGCTGACCCAAGAGCAATACCCAAATCAAGTAAACGAAACATACATTGAGGTCCCTTAAATTCGTTTTTCTCAATCGGTTGCAATTCCTGACAACTATCATACCCACAAGCCCCACAATTTAAATTCATAACTGCTGCATCTTTAATTCCCACTAAAACCAAAACATCGGAAGCAATGACATTTTTCCCATCACGAATAAAACCTGGAAGGTTTTTTTGTTCTCCGTATCGAATCATTCCTTCTCCAATTTTTTGGACATCATTCCCTTTTATTACCTGAATGTGAACATAGTCACTTCCACCTGATTTAGGAGCCGTTCGGGCTGCAATGGCCATTAAATTACCAACTTGCTCCAAAACTTCTTTCATTCTATCACCTCTCGGTTAAAACGCCTCTTTCCTTCTTCTATCATAACTGAAAAACTTCTCCAGGTCTACCTCATTATTATGGATCCTTTTTTAAAACAATTACCATGATGATTTGAGCAATTCAATCATATCTGAGGTTTGGAAAGGTCGTGGGTTTTCAGTTATATTTTTACCAATATTGTTGGTATTCAAAACCGACAATAGCTCGTCAATTGGAACGTCATAGTCTTTAAATCTTTTTCGTAAGTGGATTTGGTCAAGAAAATTTTCAAAAGCAATAGCGAAGTCCTCAGCAGGATCATTCTTGCCAACGTCCTCGAAGCCTAATTTATTAAGAATGTAAGAGTATTTTTTATGAAATACTTCTCGGTTATAACGAATAACCTGAGGCATCAAAACTGCACACGTTTCTCCATGGGATATGGAAAACCTCGGGCCAATAAGATGAGAAAACCCGTGAGCCGGTCCAGATGATGAATTAGCAAATGCCATAGCACTTAACATACTTCCTTTCGCTACATATTCCCGGTTTAAGAGGTTTGCTCCATCGTGAACTGCCTTGGGAAGGTAATTCCATAGAAGTTCAATAGCTTCTAATACCAGTGCTTCACTAATCAGATTAGAATGAGGACTGGTATAGGCTTCAATAGCTTGAATTAATGCATCAATTCCAGAAACTGCTGTAAGATGTGGACTCATCGATAAAGTAAAATTTGGATCAATAATCACTAAACGTGCAATGAATAAATGGCTTCGAACGCTTTTTTTGATTCCGGTATGAATGTCGGTTAAAACCGAATTACTGGTCATTTCCGAACCTGTTCCTGCTGTTGTAGGTAGGGCTATCCAAGGAATACCGGCTTTGATTACGGGGGCCCCTTCAAAAAAAGTCCGTATCGCTTTTCCATTACCTAATAATCCAGCAATAACTTTCCCACAATCAAGAACACTTCCTCCCCCCAGTGAAATAATCATATCACAATTAAAATCCATTGCCAGTTTCAGTCCTTTGTCTACCGTTTCAAGAGAAGGTTCGGGTTCAACCTGATCAAATATGGCATACGCCAACCGGCTATGCTCAAGGGATTGGGTAATTATATCGAGAATACCACTTTCCTTCGCTGACTTTCTACCGGTTACAATGATTGCCCTTTTGCCAATATTTACTAATAATTTACCAATATCATTCCCTCGATTGGTTCCAAAAAATATTTCTCTTGGTAATCGAAAAACGAATGAATCTCCCATTCCTACTTCCTTTCCCTATCAATTTTAAAATATCAAAGCAAGGAATAAGTTTTTTATCTTCATCTTCGCTCATTTTATTTAAAGAATAAATAACAAATCGGATCTTTTTTTTAGATTCGAAAATACCATCAAACGAATTCCCCAATTGAGGGGGGGTGAGGGAGGATGTGTCTTTCATCGGTCATCCTGAGCGGTGCTTTTCCGCGTGAGGATCTCATCTTTTCGGTTTTTTTTTCATAAAAAACTTTAAAGGATGAGATTGCCACGTCGCTGCGTTCCTCACAATGACGGAGCAGTAAAAAATTCAAATCCTCCATACTCCCCTTTTCGAAAGGGGGAAATTTTCCCCTCAACACTTGGTGGGTTTAATAAGAAAACTTATAAATATTATAATATCCATATAAATACTCTATTCTATGAGGTCTCAAAATTTTGGTCACTAAACTTTAACATGATGGCATTTTTTAAATATTAAATGATTGGACAGGTTAAAGTCGATTTGACTTCACGCATTTTTTGAATTTCTTTAAGAAGTCTTTCGCCAATTTCTCGGTTATTCTCGACTTCAACCAAAAGAATAAGGTCAAAAGGGCCCATTACTCGGTCTATCCGAATAACCCATGGATACAAGGCTAACTCTTTCTTAACAAGTTGCGCTTTCCCCGCCTGAACCTGGAGGAGGAGGTATGCTTGAGCTGCCATAATTCTCTCCTTGGTATCTGATAAATAACTGAAAACACCTTCTAAAAAAATTATAAAACATTTAAATAAAAAAATCCCTGAAATGAACCTCAAAAATTTCAATTCACAGAATAAGCATTATTCTTTCACTTTAATAACGTATTTACCCGTGGTTATTCATAAAAACATTCACTTTTTAAGTTTTTCTATTATAACATGGAACCCATTTCTGTGGAATTTATGGTATAGGGAATAAGGTCGTTAAATATACTTTCAATTGAATGATTGAAAGTGTTACAATAACACTTGTTTTTTGGCTATTCAAAAACACAAACACTAAGAACCCGGGAAAGGACGATGAAGATATGAAAAAGACTAGGATTGGAAAACTTGACTTACGGGTTACTGAGTTTTGTTTTGGAACTCTTCCCATGGGACCTCTTCAAGCCAATATTCCTTTAGATTATGGAGCTCACTTAATTCGGAAGGCTTGGGATCATGGAGTAAACTTTTTTGATACTGCTGAAAGTTATCAAACTTACCCATACCTTCGAGAAGGGCTCATTGATTGTTCAGAAGCTATTATAGCCACCAAATCTACTGCATCAACTTATGAAGAAATGGAAAAAAGCATTAAAAAAGCACAACAGGAATTAGACCGATCTTTAATCAATATTTTTCATTTACATGCAGCTCGTACAACACCAACTGTTTTCGAAGAAAGAAAAGGTGCATTTGAATGTTTAAAAGATTACAAAAAAAAGGGGTTTATCCAAGCTATTGGAATATCAACTCATGCTGTTGACGTTGTTGAAAAAGCCGCTGAAATACCAGACATTGATATTATTTTCCCGATCATTAATATCGATGGAATGGGTATTATTCGGGGAAATACTTCAACCATGATAAAAGCCATTCAAAAAGCTTACTTGAGGGGAAAAGGAATTTATGCCATGAAAGTGCTTGCTGGTGGTCATTGTATTGATCGCATTTTTGATGCCATCGAATTTGTACGTAATATGAGAGAAATAAGTTCAATTGCTATTGGTGTAGTGAGAGAAGTGGAGTTAGATTTTCACCTCCTCAATTTTAATCAACAATCTGTTCCGAAAGAATTATTAAATCAATGCTTGGATCGAAAGCAAAAAAAGCCAATTCTACTCAACAATTTCTGTCGGAAATGCCAATTATGCATAGAAACCTGTCCCTCCGGGGCAATTACTATGGGATCTGACCGCCCTTCCATCAACTATGAAAAATGTATAGCATGTGGATATTGTTTGCCGGTTTGCCCGGAATTCAATATCCGTTTTGCCTAATCATATTCTCACTCTATTCTTTTGACACATATTTTTCCTAAAAAGTGAACTCATTCATTTTGGATAGCGGTTCATACAAGGGTGGAGCATCAAACGAAGATAAAATACTTTCATAAAACCGCCATTTCAAGGAATCCAATTGTTTTCTCATTTGACGAAATGGTAATCTCATCTTTTTTGAGTTGATCATCTTTCACCCTTTCCGGAATTTTCAAACTAGAATGACTTTGGGTTTATCAAAACCATTGAATGTTGTAGCAGAAGCCCATGAGTAGGCGCCTATGTTGGGAACGAATACCAAATCATCCAGCTCCATTTCCGGCATCATGACTCCATCGGCAATAACATCAATTGAATCACATGTTGGTCCTGCTAAGACGCAGGGATATTTTTCATCGTCATCTTTCAGTGTATAAAATTCAAAAACCGATTTATCAAAAGGTATGGCCGAAAATGTCCCATAATAACCATCGTCTAAATAATACCAGTTTTTCCCAGAGCGTTTCGCTCGTCCAATCACTTTTGAAATTAACAATCCGGCGCTTCCTACTAAACTCCTTCCTGGTTCGGCAACAAAAGTGCATTCTTTACCAAAATACTTCAACAATAAAGGGGTCAGTATTTTACCTATAGATTCAACACTAACTTCATCATTTTGAGTTTGGTAAACCTGAAGTGGGAAACCACCTCCGATATCAATGGTTGTGAGATGAATCCCCTTGGTTGCTGCCTGTTCGAAGATTTTAATCACTAATTTGAGAGAAGCAATATAATTTTCCACATTGTTACAAGGAGAACCTACATGAAAGCTGATACCAATAGGATTCAAGCCAGCATCCTTTGCTTGAAGCAGCAAATCCAGGGCTTCTTGTGGCTCAGCACCAAATTTATATGATAAATTTATTCGACTCCCAACCGATGGAGTTTTGATTCTCAATATAACCGATGCCTCGGGAAAAACTCGAGCTATTTTGCCAATTTCGTCGAAATTGTCGTAAGTCATCCGACTCACGCCATTTTCTTTTGCAAACTGAATACCCTTTTTTCTTTTAATTGTATTTGCAAATATTAAACGCTGAGGAGAAATACCAAAGCTTAATACCAGTTGAATTTCTTGAAGAGAAGCCACATCAAACGAAGAGCCAATCTCACTTAAAACCTGGATAATAGAAGGATGAGGATTTGCTTTCAAAGCATAATAAATTTCGACCCCTGGGAAAAAAGACTGAAAAGCTTGATAATTATCAATTAATTTGTTTCGAATAATGATAAAAAGCGGAGTATCGTGTTGTTCAATTAAATAATCAATTTGGTCATAATTTAAACCAAATACATTGGTTGAAAGGTTATTTCTCTCCAAAAATAATCAACTCCCGTTTTTTCAATTCTGGAAATCAAACTTACAAATTTGGAGCAAAAAGAACAATCGTTCTTAGGGGGTAAAATTTGAATCAACGCACAAGAAGCACTCATTCTGACAACTGTGAAGTATAACCTTTCAACACCAGATTTTCAATAGTTTAGACCTGTCGAGCCAACAAAATTTTTAGATCAAAAATGCTGGCTCGACAGGACACTTTTTTGTCTTTTAATTTTCAGAACTTTAATTTATTGGCTTACCGGAATTTCTCCTTCTACTCCTTCGACAAACCACGAGAATGATAAAATGTCTTGATCGGACATTTTCTGCCCTTCAGCTATTTTTTCATTTCCATTTTGATCTTTTATTGGACCCCAAAAAACATCCCACGTTCCATTGATTATTTTCTCCTGTTCTTCTCGAACCAAGGATTTCACTTCCCCTGGTACATCTTGGCTAAATGGTGTGAGTTTAACTATACCGGTTTCCATCCCCCACCAACTATCTTCGGGTTTCCAGGTTCCTTCTATAACCTTTTTTACAATATCAATATAGATGGTTGACCAGTCCCAAACCGAGGAAGTAAGACATTTCGTCGGTGCAAAACTGGACATATCATTGTTATAACCAATAACATAGACACCCGACTCTTCAGCAGTCTGGGGAGTTGATCCAGAATCTGCATGCATACCAATAACGTCAGCTCCCGCATCTATAAGTGCTTTCGTCGCTTCTTTTTCTTTGCCCGGATCAAACCAAGAATAAAGCCAAACAACTTTTACTTTTGCTTCGGGATTAGCTTTACGAGCTCCTAAGGTAAAAGCATTAATCATTCGGATTACTTCAGGAATCGGATGAGCTGCTGGGAAACCAATTATATTGTTTTTTGTCATACTTCCAGCAACCAAACCCGATAGGTATCTCGCTTGATACATTCTACCAAAATAAAGACCAACATTATCGGCCATTTTATATCCCGAACAATGCATAAAAATAACATCCGGGTATTTTTTAGCTATCTCTATGACTTGGTCCATATACCCAAATGAAGTTGCAAAAACCAACTTCGCTCCGTTTCGTACAAATTGTTCCATAACTCGGGCACAATCTGGTCCCTCAGGAACCGATTCAGCATACATTGTTGTAACCCCAGGAAAGGCTTTTTCAATGGCTTGTCGTCCTTGATCATGCATATAGCTCCATCCACCGTCTCCTATCGGACCAACAAAAACAAAACCGATCTTAAGGTCTTCCGCAGGAATCGGATCAAAAGCCAAAGCAATAGATCCCATGGTGATAAAAACCACGAAAACCAATAACCAAGTCCATTTGTTCATTTTCTTGTGACACTCCCTTTCTCAATTTATTAAAAGAATAACATAAAAAATTATAATTGATATTTATTTATTTATTCACTTTCTTCCCGAAAATAAGGTTGCCCCAAAGAAGCCGGAGCTCCAAATAGGATACCCTTCCCTTTTCCAATTGAAATAAAAATAAGAACACTTACGGTAAGAAGATAGGGAAGCATGAGAAGTAAGGAGGTTGGAATAGTCGTACCTGAAGCTTGGAGTCTTAATTGAAAAGCTTCTACACCTCCAAAAAGATACGCTCCTAAAGCAGCCCGAGTTGGATTCCATATTGCGAATATAACCAGCGCCACAGCAATCCAACCTCTTCCTGCTGTCATTGATTCGATCCACATTTTATTGTAAGCTACCGAGAGATAAGCTCCACCTAAAGCAATGATACCGCCTCCAATAAACACCGCTAAGTAACGAATTCCGTTGACGTTTAATCCCATTGCATCAGCTGCCCTCGGACTATCACCCACTGCACGTAAGTTTAAGCCAATCCGAGTCGAAATGAAAAACCATGCCAGAAAAATGGCTAAGAAAAAAGAAAAATAAACAAGCGGGTCATGATTAAAAAAAACCGGACCAATAATAGGAATCCTGTTTAAAACTGGAAAAGGAGTTTTCAATAAACCTGGTATTGTCTTTCCAATAAATGCTTTTCCTAAAAGGGAACTGACTCCGGTTCCAAATATTGTTAATGCCAAACCGCTTACCACTTGATTACCCTTAAGAGTAATTGAAATAAAACCATGAATGAGGGTTATGCACGCCCCTAATAAAAACGCTCCTATTATTCCCAGCCAAGGATTGCCACTCGTAAAACTTATTGAAAAACCACTAAGAGCCCCTATGAGCATTATTCCTTCTAATCCAAGGTTTAAAATCCCAGATTTTTCGATGATAATTTCCCCCAAAGTACCAAATAAAATAGGAGTGCCGCTTCGAACTGCTGCAGCCAGAATGGAAATAATCATCTCCATTTATCGTTCATCTCCCCTAATAAGTCGGATTCGATAATTTCGAAAATATTCTCCTCCTAAAACAAAAAACAATATTAATCCCTGTAATACCAAAGTACTGGCAATGGGTAATCGCATGACAATTTGAAGACTTTCGCCCCCAACCTGAAGGGCGCCAATCAAAAAAGAAACGAGCATAACCGAGATAGGATTTAAACGAGCCAACCAAGCAACAATAATTGCAGTAAATCCAAATTCTGCAGTAAATCCGTGCTGTAAGCGTCCGTGTAAACCTGCAACCTCCCCCATACCGGCAATACCAGCTATGGCTCCGGATATAAACATAATTAGGACAATATATCTCAAGTAATAAATACCGGCATATTGGGCTGCTTTTGGATTTTCACCAATAACTCGTATTTCATAACCCCAACGTGTATATCGGATAATAAACCAAAACAAAATTGCAAAAAAGACAGCAATAAATAATCCATAATGAATTCTGGTTCCGACAAACACTGGAAGCCGAGCTGTCTCAGGGAAGGGTGCAGTCATGGGAAAACCTAAACTACCCGGATCTTTCCACGGCCCATAAATAAAATAATCAGCTAGGTGGATGGCGATATAATTTAACATTAAGGTCGTTATCGTTTCGTTTACATTCCAACGGGCTTTTAAATATCCGGCTATGGCAGCCCAACCTCCACCAGCAGTGCCAGCAAATAGAAACATAATAACAAACATTATCCAACGATTATCTACATAGAAGTATCGTACTGCTGCAGTCGTTGCCAAAGCCCCCAAAAAAATTTGGCCGGCTGCACCGATGTTCCAAACAGTCGCTTTAAAAGCCAGAGTGACTGCAATGCCTGATAAAGTCAAGGGAATGGCTTTTACAATGGTTTCACTTATTCCATACCAACCACCGAATGCGGTCAGAAATATTTCACGATAAGCCTGAAATGGAGATACTTTAAGAAGGATTAAAAATACTGACCCGCCAAACAAAGCGAACACAACTGATACCAAAGGAAAGAAAACACTTAATAACCAGGAAGATAAATTTCGTTTCTCAATTCGAAAAGAAATACTCATGCAGAAACCTTCTGTATATTTTTCAGTGATGTTCCTGCCATCATCAAACCCAAAACCTCAGGGGTCACCTCCTCTGGTTTGTCTATGACCCCCATGATTTCTCCCTTACATATAACAGCTAATCGGTCACTTAGTGCTACCAATTCTTCTATGTCTTCAGAAATTAAAAGAACTGAGGCTCCCTTGTCTCTTTCTTTTAATATTTGTTCCCG
>JAAYUP010000068.1 GCA_012517635.1 Candidatus Atribacter alterifermentans | reverse complement strand
TATGATAATGCTTGTGCTGAATCATTCTTTAAAACCTTAAAAATGGAGTTGGTGTATCATGAACGATACCAGACTCGACAGGAAGCCCATAGCAGTCTCTTTGAATACATTGAACATTTCTATAATCGTGTCCGTCTCCATTCATCTTTAGGATATTTGAGTCCAGAACAGTTTGAAAGGAGAGCTTGTCTTGTTGCTTCTTAGTGCCTCCACTTTATCGGGGGAAGTCCACCTTCTCCCATCAAGGGAGAAGGAATTATATATATATATATTGATGCGCCATCTGGATTGATACTTTTCTGCGTGAGGATCTCATCTTTTATGTTTCTTTCTCTATTTTCAGAATAACCTTTTAAAAACCGAAAGGCACCCTCCCCGCCGTAAAGCGGCACCCCTCCAATCCATTCAATGGGGGGAATTCATTTGAAGGTATTTTCAGGATAGTAAGTTTTTTAGTTTATATCAATTTTTACCCAATACCTCTGGATTGACTAAAAATTCTGGTCTTTCTCCCTTTAAAGCACTGAGTAAATTATTTGCTGCCATGATTGCCATTTTTGTTCTCGTCCGATAGGAAGCCGAACCAATATGGGGAACCATCACAATATTATCCAAACTCATCAACTCCTTTTCAATTTCTGGTTCGTTTTCAAAAACATCCAATGCTGCTCCACGAATAAGACCATCTTTAAGCGCTTTAACCAAAGCCTTTTCGTCAACTATTGGTCCTCGAGCAGTATTAATTAAATAACTATCTTTTTTCATTATGCTCATTTCCTTCTGACCAATGAGATGAAAAGTTTCCTCATTTAATGGAACATGTATTGAAATAAAATCACTCTTCCGAAGGATCTCATCAAAATTTGCACGACTTACTCCTAATTCTTTTTCTATAATCGGAGAAATAGGATTCTTATCATAATATAAAACTTTGAGATTAAATCCCTTAGCCCGTCGAGCCATAGCTTGCCCTATCCTACCAAATCCAATGAGCCCTAAAGTTGATTCATAGATATCGGTCCCTAACAATAACATTGGTTCCCATCCTCGGAATTTACCAGCTCGGACCAACTTGTCTCCTTCAACAATTCGACGAGCAATACTCATCAGAAGTACCCAAGCTAAATCTGCTGTTGTTTCGGTAAGAACCCCAGGGGTGTTGGTAATCATTATCCCCCGTTTGGTCGCTTCTGCCACATCTATATTGTTATATCCTACTGCATAATTCGAAATAACTCGAAGTTTCTTTCCTGCCGCATGAATTACTTCTTTATCGATCATATCAGTGAGAAGAGTCAATAGACCATCGACATCTTTGACTCTTTGAAGAAGGAGAGAACGGGGAATTACTCCATCATGATCACTCACTTCTACATGGCAACATCCTTTTAAGATCTCCAAACCCTCTTGGGGAATCGGTCGAGTTACAAATATCCGAGGTTTTGTCATAATTAATACCCTAATCCTTTATAATCAGTGTAAACTTTATCTAAAGCTGCTAAAAATTTTCTTTTCGAATTGGCTATTACTAAATCAGAATCCTCATGAGGTAATGGTTTGACTTCAAAAGAAATGACTGGTTTCTCGGTCATAACTTCTTGATGAAAATAATCAATTTTTTCAAGAGTAAAAATAAAATGAGCCACCTCTTGAAAATCATTACAACCGCCGGAGATCCCAAAACGTGGATGACTATCTCCATAATACGGGTTTTTCTTATTCAGGATACCGTTTCCTATATGAACATGGCCAATAAAGGGAGCCAAGAGTTTTAACACGTAGTATGGGTCCTCAAACAACAAAGGGATGTGTGAAAGGTCAACAGTTAAAGAAAAGGCTGGATAATCAGCTTTTACGCTCTTTGCTATATCAAAGGCATCGGGAGCCGGACCGATTAAAACTTTCTTATCAACAGTATGATCAAATATTTCGAGGTCGATCCCCAATTGATATCCTGCTGTATTTCCTACCTCTTGGGCATAATGACATAATTCTTTTAAAGAATGAATCAATTTTTGTTTTAACTCCTCTTTTTTCTCTATTACATCATAACCGCCCGATAAAATTGTTAAAGTTCGGGCCCTATGCTGATAAGAACGGTCAATTTGCATTTTACATAGTTGAATAGCCTGCTGTCTTTCTTCATCATTTCCTGCATTGAGGTTGATCTTTTTTGTCAAAAAGAATGGTTGTGCTCCGAGTAAAAACTCTACATCGGCTGTTTCACACAGAGCTGAAATTTTTTCCAAAATGTTATCTTCATACAACACATTCACTTCAATTGCTTGGAAAAAATCATCATTTAAAATTTTATGGACTGATTTTAAGATTTCATCCTCGGTTTTAACCTGAGGGTAAGCCATAAAATGAACAATACCCATGTGAAAAGTTGCGTGCCATGGATACATATTAATTATCCTCCAGTTATGATTTTTATTGATCATGTTTTTATTTTTTTACGACTGTATAATCCAACAAGTTGTGCTTCTTTTATAATCTTTCCTTTGATAGCTGCCAATACTTGATCTCGATTTAATCCTGTTTTCAGATCAAGTTTTGTATTTAAAGCCAACAGACGAAAAAAATAGCGATGTGGTTTACCCGGTGGTGGGCAAGGACCCCCATATCCCAATTTTTTAAAATCATTCATTCCAACTAAAATCTTATCTTGAGCAATCAATTCTTTTTGACCATCCATGTTTTCAGGAAGCGAATTAAGCGTCACAGGGATATTATATAGAATCCAGTGAGTCCATATTCCAACCGGAGCATCAGGGTCTTCACAAATAAGCACTAGGTTAACCGTACCCTCTGGAAGATTCTCCCAGGTTAATTCTGGAGAAATGTTCTCTCCGTCACAAGTAAACTTTTTTGGGATCAGGCTTCCTTCGGCAAAGGATGGACTTTTTAATATAAATTGTTCTTTATTCGTGGCAAAAGCCGTTTTACCAAAAGGAAAAAATGTAAATACCAAAATGAATAGAATAATAATCACAAAGAACACACCTAAATTCATCATTTACACCCCTCTTTCATCAGTCCTCTTGTTGCTTTGCAGCAACAGGTAAAAGTGAATATAAGCTACCCCCCCTTATCCTGACCCTCTCCCACGAAGGGGCGAGGGAATATTGGCGAAAGACGCCGAGGGGGTGAGGGGGCGCGAGATTTTTTTTCCTTCTCCCTCGGTGGGAGAGGGAAAAAAAGAATAAAAGAATTCATAGTTCCTTCTCCCTTGATGGGAGAAGGTGTGGATGAGGGTTGATTTTTAAATTGTTTACGGTTCACACTTCATGGTTCACGGTATTTACAGGATAAAAAACATCTGTTTATCGATGCCGAAGTATTTCAAATATCAGCGTAATCCCCAAAAAAGCGGCAATAATATAACCCAGAATACCAAGTATGCTTAAAGATTTAAGATATTGGTAATTTGAATATATGAGTGAAGACCCAATTAAAAAAGCAGCTAAAATAATGCTCAGAGAAACTCGATTGCTTATCGAATCGATTTTTTTCCCAATCTCTTCTAATTCTTTATTTTCAAATTTTATATTAAATCGACCTGATGCGAGTTTAGTCAGGATTTCATGACTTTTATCTGGAAATTCTTCGATCAACTTTTTCCAATCAAATAAATAATGAAAGGCTTTTTTACTGATATTCTCATAATCCATAGCACGAGCAAATATCCTTTTTAAAACTTTTTCCAAGTATGGAGTTATTGTAAAATTGGGATTCAGCAACATTCCTGTCCCCTCAGCAACAACTAAAGCTCTTAGAATCGAGACAAAATGTGCAGGAAACTTAAGGTTATGTTTACGAATAATGTAGAAAAAATCGGTAATTAAATTGTTCAGATTCATCTCTTTTAAATCAGCAGTAATATATCTTTCTAAAACTTCATTCAGGTCGAGCCTTAACCCAACCGTTGATTTTATTGGGACAGTTAGTATATCTTCCTCAATATAAGATACGACCCGTGAAGCATCTTTCTCCAAAGCTGCTAATAAAATCTTAACAATACTTTCACGGGTGTCGCTATCAAGGGCACCAACCATTCCAAAATCAAGAAATACCAATTCCCCATTCGGTTCTTTTACCATAATATTTCCTGGATGCGGATCAGCATGGAAGAACCCATCTTCAAAAACCATTTTTAATACTGCCAATGCTCCTCTTTCGGCTAAGAGTTGGCAATCAAGTCCTTGGATATGACAATCATGAATACGAGTAAGTCGAACACCATCTATCAATTCCATGACTAAAACTTTCCGAGTTGAATACTTCGGGAAAACTTGTGGTATGTATATGCCTTCTTGTGCTTTGAAATTTTCTCTGAACTTAATGGCATTAATAGATTCATATAAAAAATCAATTTCTCGGGTTAAATTCTTTTTAAATTCTGCCACCAATTCACTAAAAGAAATGTTCTCGGAAAATATTTTTAAACGATCTTAAAATCCTGCAATATAAGTTAAAATTTCTAAGTCTGCATTTACCTTCTTTTCAATGTTTGGTTTTTGTACCTTTACAGCTACTTTTTCACCACTTTTTAATACGGCTTGATGGACTTGCGCTATTGATGCTGAAGCAATTGGAGTTGGATCGAATTCTAAAAAGAGCTCTTCTATTTTTGCCTTCAATTCTAACTCGACAACCTCTCGAATTTCTTCAAAAGGAACCGGCGTAGTATCATCCTGAAGTTTTTTTAGCTCCTGACAATAATCTTCAGATAAAAGGTCAATCCGAGTACTTAGGATTTGACCAATTTTAATAAAGGTGGTTCCGAGTTCTTCTAAAGCCATTCTGAGGTTGAGTTGAGGAGGATTAGTTAAGATTTGTTTGGAAATCGGGGGGAAAGTCCAGCGTTCAAAAAAAACTAAACGATGAAGAGCAAAACCATATTTATTGAATACTCGTATTATTTCTCGAAAGCGCTTGAAGTCGCGGTACATCGGGTGCTGAAAGATCAACAATCTCTTTTCTCCTCGCTTCCCCTTTTTTGGAGACTAACCTAACATCTTTTTATTATACATTATTAAATGAAGGACTAGCAATGATGATATAAGTTGGGTTTTTGAGTCAATAACTTATCAGAGTTTTAAATTCCTCAATCGAACTTTTCTAAAACTTTATCAACATCTGTGGGATTGGATAATTTCAACCGTTGAGCATCTAAGGAAATATTAAGGGAGGCAATAATATTAGCAACACGGGTGGATTGTAGGAGATCAAATCCTTTCCATAGTCCCCAAATGAACCCGGCATTAAAATAATCTCCGGCACCAATAGTATCTTTTACCTCAACTGGTATGGTTGGGATAAGATATGCATTTTCACGAGTCATTATCCTACTTCCATCTTTACCTGTTTTTACCACCAGAGTGCCAGACCATGTATTGAAAATCTCAGTCGGTTGGTCATTGGTTAAATGGCTAACTTCAATTTCATTTGGTAGAAAGTAGTCAAAGCAAGGAAGAAGTTTTAATATTTCATTTTTAACCTGATTTGTCCAACCTTCTGGTGGCCAACCGGTATCAAGTAAAAGAATAGTTTTAGATCTTGCTTTTTTTACTGTGTGAAGGAAGTGAACAAAATTATCATTTCTTAGAGAATGGCTGAGAAAATATCCACATATTAATAAATAATCGCCATCTTGAATGTTAGAAAATACTTTTTCCAAATGAGTATATGAAAATTCTTTTTGTGCGCCAAGTTCAGTTAAAAAGGTTCTTTCGTGGGTTACTCTATTGGTTACTGCGACCGATAAACCAGTCGGCACGTGGGGAAGGGCAAACAGATAGTCACTATGAACTCCCCACTTTTCATAAGCTTGTCGAATATCCTGCCCAACATTATCTACACCAACCGTTCCTATCACATAAACAGGAATTTTTAAACTCCCTAAAGCTAACACAGTATTGCTTGCTTGACCACCCGGTCTCATTATATATCCGGGAATGAGCAACTCTGCACCCCACCCGGGAAAGTTATCAATTTCACCTAATATAAGGTCGAGACTAATATTCCCAGCTACAAATACTTTTTTCATAGCCTACTCCTTTAGAGTCACTTTCTTTACAATCTCGGCAGTTCCTGGTTCAATACCTTTTCTTATTGCCGCATAATAGGCAATAATTTGAAGATAGACAATGGCTATTATAGGAGCAAAATATTCATCATTACATCGAACTGGGAGCAATTGAAATCGTTGACATTTTTCTGAAAATGAAAATCCTTTTTCACCAATCAAAAGAACCTGAACTCCTTTTTGGATAAGTTCTTGAGCAAGAGAGGAGGTTAGTTTTTGCGTTTTGCCATGAAGAGCAAGAATCATAGCTAGCATTGGATTGACGGCAAGTTCATAAGGT
>JAAYUP010000067.1 GCA_012517635.1 Candidatus Atribacter alterifermentans | reverse complement strand
TGGTTCATACCCCGCTAATTGGGTCGCTTCGATAATAACTTCCAAAGCTTCATCTGAAGAATGGAGGTTTGGAGCAAAGCCTCCTTCATCACCAACACCAACAGAATACCCTCTTCTTTTCAAAACTTTTGCTAAGTGATGGAATACTTCAGTTCCAGCACGTAAAGCATCTTTAAAGGTTTTTAATCCACAGGGAACAATCATAAACTCCTGGATATCTACACCGCTGTCAGCATGCTTCCCACCATTAAGGATATTCATCAAAGGAACTGGCAATTCGCAAGCATTAGCGCCACCAATGTATCGATAAAGTGGGAGACCGGTATATTCAGCTGCAGCTTTCGCAATCGCTAAGGAAACACCAAGAATGGCATTGGCTCCCAATTTCCCTTTATTGGGAGTTCCATCGAGATCTATTAAAACTTTATCAATCTTGGCTTGGTCAAGAGCATCGAGTCCTATAATCTCTGGAGCAATAATTTCGTTCACGTTTTCAACGGCTTTGGTTACTCCTTTACCAAGATATCGATTTTTATCACCATCACGGAGCTCAACGGCTTCAAAGGTTCCAGTAGATGCTCCCGAAGGAACGGCGGCTCGACCAAAAGCACCTGATGCTAAAGTCACTTCTGTTTCTACTGTGGGATTTCCACGGGAATCAAGAATTTCTCGAGCATGAACATCAAAAATTGTACTCATGAGTTTATCATCTCCTTTTAAAAGTCAACTTTATTTTAACCAACCTATCCACTGCAATTATTTCCTCGAAATTGATTGGAGGTTTGAAAGGATACCTTACGCATCTATAGCTTCTTCATTCCTCTGTCAGTTTTGTTTGTTCTATAACAACAAAAAGATCATCCGAAAACTGATTGTTTAACGGTATTTGTAAAACCTTTACGCGAAGTAACATAATCGAAGAAACAATCTTTATTTCATCTCCTACTCTAACAATTGATGATGATTTGGCTATATGATTATTTAAATAAACACGATTATTTTTACAAGCAACTTGAGCTTGAGTACGTCTTTTAATAAGCTTGGTCACTTTTAAAAATTTATCCAGCCTCATCAGTTTCCCAGGGGAGAATCGATTTGTCTGGAAGCTCTGGAAAGCACGAGTATTCTACACCTTTTCCTAAAACCACTAATTTAACCAATGATAAGACTTGTTTAGTCTTTAAAAAATTTTCTAATTGAAAAAGAGCTTGTTCATTAGGGAAATATTCGGCAACCACCAAAACTCTTTTATCTCTTAACTCGCCAGAATTGTCCCAATGAACAATGAAATGATCATCTTGATATTGGATAGATAGGGTTCTTATTTCTCTTGGGAAAAAACTATTCAATATACCACATACAATTGAACCTGCTGAATTGACCGCCAGATAAATATCAGGATTCCACCCTTTTACCAAAGGCAACAATACTTTAATTCGATTAAATAGATCGTCAAAACCTATTGGTTTTTTCCGATAAGTTTGATTTCTTGTTTTGCTTTGTTCCATAACTCATCCATCTCCTCTAAAGAGAGGTTTTCAATTTTCTTTCCTTGTTTTTTTATTTCATTTTCTATATAGCGAAAACGTTGAGCAAAACGTTTGGAAGCTTTTTGAAGAGCATCTTCTGGTTGAAGGTGAAGGTGGCGGGAAAGGTTAACCAAAGCAAATACCAAATCCCCCCACTCTTCCTCTATGGCATCTTGATCTTGGTTTTTCCAGGCTTCTTTCAGTTCTTTTTGTTCTTCAATTATCTTTTTCCAAACCTCTTTGGCATTTGACCAATCGAACCCTACCCGAGCAACCCGGCTTTGAATAATTTGAGCGCGGAGTAACGCCGGTAAGTTTTGAGGTATAGAAGAAAGCATGCTCTCCTTTTCCTTCTCGTCTTTTTTTATGGTTTCCCAGTTTAACAAAACTTCATCAACATTTTGCACCTGAATATCTCCAAATACATGTGGATGTCTTTTCTTCATTTTAAAAATGAGCTGTTTTAAAACATCTGTGAGGTTGAAAGTACCCTGTTCTGCTGCAATTTGTGCTTGGAAAACAATATGAAGCAACATATCACCTAACTCTTCTCTCAAATCAGCTTCATTTTTTCTATCAATTGCATCAAAAGCTTCGTACATCTCTTCTAACATAAGCGGCTTCAAGCTTTCTCGAGTTTGTTCTCGATCCCAGGGACAACCATTTTCACTTCGAAGGATGGCGACCAGCTCAATTAACTCTCCAAAATATTTTGTGGCTTCTATGTCATTCATCTTATCCATTGAAAAAATCTCTCCATTATCTGAAATAATTCATTCTTTATGATTTTTTCACCCTTTCCCAACCACTGGATCAAATAAACGTAATAATGAATTTAATTTTTGAAAAGGAATCTTTAAGGCTTGCTTACCGTGATGGCTTACTAACAATCCCTTTACACCACTGTTTCGGAATTTTTCATTCAGACTGACCAATACCTCAATTGGAGCACTGATAAAAATCTCTCCGTTTTTTTCTTCGATTGTATCAACTTTTGCTATTTTACCATAATAACGCAGGGTTGTAATTTTTAATAGAGTTTCAACTTCCCTTGGCAATCGTCCATACCGATCTTCAATTTCAGCTCTTAGCTCTTCAATATCATTGAATTTTTGCGCATGTAATAAACGTTGATAATAATTAAAACGTTCGTTTTCTTGTTTCATATACCAATTCGGGAAAAAAGCATTTTCTCGTAAAATTATAGACGTGAACTGATTCGTTTCATTGTTCTCTCCTTTAAGACGGGATATCTCTTCTTGTAACATTCGAGTATAAAGCGAAAAACCAATTTCTTGGATAAATCCATGCTGAGCTTGACCCAAAATATTTCCAGCTCCTCGAATTTCCATATCGCGAAGTGCTAATTTATAGCCTGTCCCTAACCCCTCAAATTCCAATAGAGCATCTAAGCGCTCTTGGGCTTCATGGGTTAGTCTTTTTGGATAGAATAAATAGGCATAAGCCTCTCGATCAAATCGCCCAATCCGACCACGCAACTGATAAAGTTGAGATAAACCAAAAAGAGTCGCTGGATCAACAATCAGAGTATTCGCGTTGGGAACATCTAACCCAATCTCAATGATTGTTGTACAAAGTAAAATATCTATTTCCGCATTATAGAACTTCTCCATGACCTCTTCTAAGTCAGGTCCGGATAGACGTCCATGGGCAATTCCGATTTGACAATCAGGAAAGAGCATCGCTAACTCTTCATAAATTTTCATTAAGCTTTTCATTCTGGGACTCACATAAAAGACCTGTCCTTTACGTTCGAGTTCATTCTGAATCGCTTCTTTGATCATTTTTTGACTGCGAGGTGCAACCACGGTATGAACTGGCTTACGACCTTCAGGAGGTGTTTCAATAACGCTAATATCTCGAATTCCAGTGAGAGACAAATACAAGGTTCTGGGAATTGGGGTTGCGGTGAGGGTGAGGACATCGACGGTTGATTTCATTTTTTTGAGTCTTTCTTTGTGCAGAACCCCAAATCGCTGTTCTTCATCAATAATGACTAAGCCAAGGTCGTGAAATTGAATGTCTTTTTGAATCAGCCGATGGGTACCGATCAAGATATCTATTTCATTATTTTTAACTCCTTCAACAATTTGTTTTTGTTCTTGCGTTGATTTAAAGCGATTAATAACCGCAATTCGAACCGGAAACTTTTTCAGACGTTCTTTAAAGGTCAGATAATGTTGTTCGGATAAAATGGTTGTTGGTGCTAATAAAGCAACCTGCTTCCCATCCATAACTGCTTTAAAAGCCGCACGTATGGCAATTTCAGTTTTACCATACCCCACGTCACCACAGATGAGCCGATCCATTGGTCGAGGTGATTCCATGTCATGCTCTACATCAATAATTGCCTGCTTCTGATCAGGTGTCTCGATATAAGGAAAAGAAAGTTCAAGTTGTTTATGCCAGGTGGAATTTGGAGAAAAGGCATGTCCTTTTTCAATGTTTCGCCGAGCATATATTTCTAATAACTCTTGAGCTGTTTCCTTTATTGATTGAGCAACTCTTTGCTTTACCTTTCCCCATTCATCTTTACCTAACCGAGATATTTTGGGTTTTGCATCTCCACTTCCAATATATTTTTGGACTATGGAAGCATTTTCAATCGGAACATAGAGAATATCACCGGCTGCATATTCAATAACCAGATAAACCCGATGAACACCTTCTAAAACCATTTCTTTTATTCCCTTAAAGATTCCGATTCCTTGCTCCTCATGAACAATATAATCACCAGGCTGAAGTGAACTCACCAGATCTTCTGTAATTGGTGATCCTGACCTTTTTTTACTCGGTTTGGTAAAATCTTTTCCAAAGATTTCTTGTGTCGTTAAAACTGAAAAGCCGAAATCGGGGAGTATAAAGCCTTCAACCGGAAAACCTTTTAAAAGAAAGATTTGGCTCGGTTTCTTGATGTCTCGTGAATAGGGTATCTTTTCCTCATTTAAAATCGAGGCAAATAACTCGACCTTTTCCGATGGGAAAATAAAATAGGTTTTCCTCCATTTGTTCTCCTTCAAATCATTGATTAGTTTTGGTATCTCTCCAAAAAAAGCTGGAGGACGTGAAGCTGAAACAATTATATTAGGAAGGTTTTCTCTTGTAACAATCCCGGAAATCACCTGAGGGATAGAGGATAAATGAAGATTTTCGGTGAATACGTCATCCCAAAAGATCAGTCGAGCTTGCTCCATAATGAGCTTCATTAAAGGTATGGTTTTAAATTCTCCGTCACGTGGAATGACTAAAGTTTGGTCCAAATCATGGTCGGTCCTTTGAGTATCGGATTGAAAATACTTCATTTTTTCCAAAATATTTCCCCACCAATACGTTCTTATTGGTTCAATACAATCAGGTGGATAAACATCAACCACTTCACCACGAATGGCTATATCGCCCTTTTCTCTTACATAGTCCTGTCTTTCATATCCCATCCGAAAGAGTTGATCAATTAATTGCTCACGTTGATATTCTTTTCCTTTCTCTAATAATACTGATAAACTCATAAAATTCTCTAACTCAACGACATCTCGATCGAGCTCATTGACGTTCAAGACAATAACTAAATTCTTTTTTTTATTAAGGGTTTTTTGGAGGATAATTCCCGAATATTTCTCTTCAAAGTCAACATCAATAGCTATCATTTCATCTTGATCTATGAAAGAAAGGTTTTCGATTTGCCGAAAGACTTTTCTTTTTACTTCTTCGCTGGTTGTTATGTAAAAAATTGGAGAGTAATGAGTTCCGGATAAAAGCCTGGCAATAAAAGGTCGGACCGGTTGAATTGTCGAAAGGAAACACCGGTTTGAAGATCGAATTTGTTGAGTAATTGTTCGAAGCAAATCAGAAATGTTCATGAAAAAAGCTGAATGATCAAATAGGTTAATAACATCGAGAATCCGCTTCCAATGATGATTTGTGGAAAGGTATGTTTTTTAAGAATATACCGTGCCCATCCAAGGGGTATAAGGAAAAGATAAGCCAAAGCAAAAAGGGGGTTCACTAAAAAAACCAATGCGGTAACTGGGCCAGCAACACCGGCCATGTGCATGCTGATTTTCCAAAAAAGCGATACAAAAGCTCCAACTAAAGTAACCGTAATATAAGAGGCGGTGATTGCCAATATTGGATAAGGAGCACGGAGAAACCAAAAAATAATAAAACCGATAAGATATAACCCGACAATGCTGATATAGGGGATAAAACGTTCTCGTTGATTGGAAAGGTCTGGATCGGTTATTTTTTTGTAACGGAAAAGGATATAAACCAAAATCATTGGTGCCAAAGTAATGAAAACAATACCGATTAAAGCATACCAAAACCCGGTCATTGAGGGAGCAACGGCAAACGAAACGATAATATAAAGAATAATTGGTATAAAGGTTGGTTGAGCAACAATAGATATCGCTTTCGCTATTTTTTTAGTTTCCATAATGATGTATCTCCTTAGCAGTTATGACGCATAAATAGAATTAAACTGGTTCATAGCATATTGAACACCGTGAGTAACAATACAGATTAACGCTTCGACTGATCGTTTTTCTGATTCAGCGAGAAGAGCTGCTTCATTGGAAGAAGGTTCGGACAAAACATACTCGGTAATTTCTTCTTTATGTGTAGGCTTTCCAATTCCTACCCGTAATCGGATAAAAGTTTCCAGATTACAGTATTCAGCAATGGAAAGTACTCCTTTATGGCCTGCTGCTCCACCGCCACGACTTATTCGGATTCTTCCTGGTGGAAGGTCAAGTTCGTCGTGCACGATGATTTTCTTTTCAAAAGATTTGGCAATATAACTCAAAAAGGATAAAAGCCCCAAACCACTCAGGTTCATAAAGGTTAGGGGCTTTACGAGATAGAGTTCGTGATTGGCGATTTTACCATGGCACCATTGAAAGCGCTTGGTTTCATTCCATTTCCATTGGCGCTGCTCAGATAAATGATCAACGATGCGAAAACCGACATTATGCCGGCTGTATTGATATTTTTGACCGGGATTTCCAAGTCCAACAACCAAAAACACTTAATCTTCCTCTGCTTCTTTCTCCTTCTTTTCACCCTTTTTAACCACTTCTGGTTCGTGTGTTTCAATTTCCCCTTCTGGAACCTCTTCTGTCAAAACTTCAGGAGGAGCAACAACTACAACGACGTCCTCAAGGTTTTCAGTAAGTTCAACCCCTTCTGGAACTTTAACAT
>JAAYUP010000066.1 GCA_012517635.1 Candidatus Atribacter alterifermentans | reverse complement strand
GTTTGCCCCAGTAGTAAAACCACGGCGCACTTCGGCAATATCTCCTAGGCGTACCAGCTTGTCCTTGCCTTTTTCCAGGATAGTAAAAAAAATGTCCGGTGCGCGCAGGTATTTGCCACCCCACTTGTCGCCCGAGTATCTACCGAGTTGATTTAAATTCCTGATAAATACTTCGGAATTATCTATCTGGGATAGATTTTGATCTATTTCCGAACCCTCCCGCAACAATTCTCCAATAGTAATTGGAAATACGCGAAAACGTTCATTTTGCAGAGTGGTCGTCGCCTGTTCAATAGCCAACAAGTTGTCGGAAAAAGCTACATTTTCAAAGGGCTGTTTGAAGGCCACGAATCGCACTATGTGGTCCTCGCTTACTCTTTTTGGAGCACTAACTACGGTGATAATCGTATTGATATCGGCTCGGGCAAAGGAGCGGCGGGCATGATTGTCAATTATAAGGTGGAGAGGTGCCTGCCGTAAAAAAAATTCCTGCAGCCAGGCTCCATAGCCTACATCCAGCCATGAATTGGAACAAATGAAAACGTGCACACCATTGTTATTGAGTAAACGTAAAGAGCGAATATAGAAGTAGGCATAGAGATCAGAACGGCCGCTGGGTTTGCGTCCGTCTTTAAACAGGTCGGCTTGCGAGCGCGATTTTGCAAAATAATCGGGAAAGTCCAACCGAAGCATCTCAAATAAGGCATCTTTGTAGGCCTCGGGTTCCAGTGTACCATTGGAGTCGCTAATATCCTCCTGGCGCACATAGGGCGGATTGCCGATGATAATGTCGAAACCGCCGCGGTCGAAAAAGATCTCAGCAAATTCAATACTCCAAATGAAAGGACGCTTATCTTTCAGGCTTTGCTTTTGATCTTGTAGATCAGCGATTTCCGCCTCTAACCTGGCACGCAATTCTTCATTTTCTTTTGAAAAATCCAGTTCGGTTTGTTCCGGCTTTTTGAAAAAATTTAGTTGCTTTGGCTTGAGTCCTTTAAAGCTGTGGAGTTGATTTCGACGTTCTAAAATTTCCGCATTCAGAATATCCCGGAAAACGGTCAGTTCCTCTTGTTCGATGAGACAATAATCTTTGCTTTTGTTAAAGAAAAAATCCCGTTTCTTTTGTTTAAGCTGGGTGATTTTACGCTTGATATCAGGCGACAGGTGGGCGTGCCCCTGCACTGGGAAAATTTTGCTACCGATATGCTGCACCAGTGAGTCGCCAGTACGCACTTTAAAGGCCAGGTTGGGTAGCAATGGCTCAAACGAATATTTTGAGTTATCGGGCATATCCACAAAAAGAGTTAGCCACAGGCGTAGGTGGTTGATCCATACCGCCCAGCGTTTTACCTCCAAACCGTAGAGGGAACGTGCGATGATGGCCTTTTTGCGTTCGAAGGGAGTGAGGGCTTTGGCCTTCAGGTCTTCGGCGTTGCTGTTGCGGGAATACAGGTTTTCCAATACCTGCTCCAAAACCTGCAACATACCCACTTCAAAGGCTCCAGATCCGGCAGCCGGATCACATACAGTAACGCTCTCCAGCCGTTCAATCAATGTCCGGATTTCATGGGGAGAGAAATCGCCCTGTTTCTGGTATTCGTCATAGGCTTCGCCAGTGCCGGCTTCACGAAAGAAAAGGTGGTACAAATCCTTTTTGTCAATTTCGGTTGTTTGCTCTAACCACTTAACCAAGGCCAGACGGCACATCAAGTCCACTTCCACCCGCGGCGTATAAACCGCTCCTTGGTCCATATTGGTAATTCGTTCGAAGATGATACCCAAAAATTCTGGGTTTAACTCCAGCTCCTCATCGTATATCTCGTTTTCTTCCACGGTGAAGTTGTACTGGAAAAGAAAATCAAAAAAATCACCGATGAGGTTATCGGGAATCCAAAGTCCCAGGTCGTCTATGCCCTGTTTGCGCTTAAACAATTCACCGTTTAAGTAAGGTGCCATCTGGAGTGCCTTTTGGGTGTTCTCAGAAAAGGGGGCATGGCCATATGTCACCTTATGCCCAGGTGGGAAACTGAGGGCTTCAAAGAAAAGAGGTTCTAACCATTCTTTATAGAAAGTGTCATTACTACCTGATTGCAAATATTCTTGCCAGAAGTTTTCTAGGAATTTGGGATTGCAACCAAGCCATTCTTTCTTTTGCACAAATCCCAGGAAGATGATGCGGATGACAAAAAGCAGGGCAAAATCTTGTTTAAGGTTCACATCGTCGGTACCTTGCACGCCGCTGGCAATAGCATCAAACCTGGGCTTGAACTCTCTATAGAATTCATCTGAAACTGCTTCAAGAGAAAAGGTTTCCAAGATCACAGCGAGCGTTGAAAAATCAGACCGCCTCATTTGCTGTAAAAAAGTCTTATTGGGGAGTTCTGGATCGATGAAAAAAGTATAACGCCTGAAGGTACTAAACTGCCGTTGCGTTCCATGGTAAGTGACCGTTATCAATGAGAGTCGAAAACGCCCGGCATTGTCGTAGAAAGCGAAGATACCGGCATTGTGATTCCCGGACTTGAGAATACTTTTAGCTAAGTCATATTGTTTCCGTTTGTTCGAACGGGCAGTAAGTTCACATTGAACGCGTACAACACCCACGATAACGGTTTGAGCATCTGGAAGTTCAATCACACCTATTTGAGCCGCTTTGTCAAAGGCGTCATTTCCTACAATAAAATTGTCAAGGGAAACATACCCTGGTCTAAAACCAGATGCTATACGGCGCAAAAGGTTGGCCAGTTTTTCCGATGTAAATGTCTTGCAAAGATTATTCCACTCTCCTAACATAGCCTCCATCTCTTTACCGGGGTTTTTCTCACTGCAATCTAAGGTAGTTTCTCTTACAGTGAATTGCATGAATATTCACGAAAATTATTATTAAATTCTATCATCTAACCAAATACATAACAAACCATTCATTATTTGCCATTGCCCCTGGGGTCTATTATACAAATTAAAGAGAATAACGAGACATCCCCAGTTAAAATGCGTTTTTCTATTTAAGACGGATGGTGTGGCTAGCGGGTTTCGTTATCCAGGAAACTGGGTTCACTCGACTCTGAAATGCCGCCCTCGTTTTTTTTATTGCATCAAGATAGATCCCATTATGGTAAGAGATTAAGATCCTCTCTTTCCAAGTCTTCTTTTTAAAAATGACAAGTTGCATTCTTTTGCTGAATTCGGAAACCCTACCTTACGGAGATTCCCTTCTCCATATCTTAGAATCTTAATAGATGTTCGAATATTTATATATAACTATTTGTAGCCTGATCTCCTTTTTTATCAAAATTGATACAAGTCGCTAACTTTTGATTGACATTCGCACTTTTTGGATGGATCCTTTTTACTTTAGTAGGTAAATGTTCCTCTTAATATTCTATTTCTAGTCGGCATATTTAGGAATTTTTTTAATTTATAAATCAACTTTATTTAAGCGTTAGCAATTTGAATACTTAAATTAGCCTTCTATTCTTGGGATGGTTAAAATAAACTCGTTGCCAACAACATTGAGGCTTACATCACGACCAACGGTTTTCTTTACAGATTCTATTATTCTTTTTATCCCACTACCTACATCTGTCACTAATCCTATTTTACCTAGTAAGTTATAAATTGTTGGGTTCCTTAAAACATGAGCTCCTCCTATTTTCATGCTTTCAATGGTTACGGTGTTAGGAAGCAATCCTGGTGTGTGAAACTCAATTCTATTATCGTATATCAATATTCTAACCGGAGCATTTATTGTATAGTCTCTATGGGCAATTGAGTTAACAAGGGCTTCTCTTAAAACAAAGTCTTCAATCTCTGGATAATTTTCAGATTCTAGGTCTCTAATAGTATGTTTTTCTTTTATGTATGCTTTAAAAAATCGCATGGTATCTTCAAGTATTTCTGGAATTTTACCTTGATGATCTTTTCTATCAGAAGGGGGAATGGAAATATCATCTCCTTTTATATAAGCAGTAATTATTCTCCCATAAGGTATATAATATTGAGGGTTTTCTCCAAAAAACAAAATGCCAGTGAAAGTCGGTTTTTCATTGTTTGAAAGGGCTTTTATGTTTATTAAATAGCGAATTAGACTTTCATCATTTACTGATAATTTAAAATAATTCTCTAAAAATTTTTTAGCATAATCCATATTAATATCTTTGGTAGAGGCTCTTTGAATTTCATTTTCATCAAAATAAAGGCTCCCAGCAGCTTGAAATAATCTTAATAGTTCTTCTCTTGATGCTTGTCTGGTTCTATTAGCACTTCTAATATAGTAGACACCACTTGAAGTTCTATAGGGGCGCTGATCTCCTTTTGGAATTTTGACAATAAGAATTATTTTATTCTCGATGGAGAGTGTTTCTTGAACAATAGTTACAGGTGGTTCACATCTGTTGTAGGCAACATCATCTATTTTTCTTAAAAGTTCATCAATATTTTCTACTCCAACAATTTCACCGTTATTGTTAATTCCTACTAAGATTTCTCCTCCATCGGTATTAGCAAAAGAAGTAATAGATTTAGCGAATTCTTCGTTGTTGGTGAAAGATACTTTGAACTCTGTATGGAGACCCTCGCCTTTTAATATTCTTTCTTGAAGCTCAAGTTCATTCATACAATCCCTCCATATTTTTCTGCTCTTCTAGAAAATGCCTCTTCACCGCCTTCCATAATATCTTTAACTTTTTCTGTTATACTATTTTTATCAATTGAACCTCTGTCAATTATTTTACATTGATCATCTTGCTTATCTAAAACAAGGATTAATTCCGAATCCCCAATTACTGGTATGTTGGCGTTATGAGTGGCGGTTATAATCTGTCTTTTACCCTTAAGCCCTCTTAATATGTTAACAACATCTTCGTAAATAAAACGATTATCTAGATCTTCTTCAGGTTGGTCAAGGATGATAATTCTATCTTCCATTATAAACATCATAAGAAGTAAGGCAGTTGCTTTTTGGCCTGGTGATAGTTTCTCCAAAGAAACAAATTTTTCATCAACTTTCAATTCTATTTCTATCTTATCTTCAGGGAATAATGTTTCAAGTTCAAATAGTTTATTCTTGTCTTTAAGATATTCGATTAGTTTTTCAGCCATTTTATCAGTTAGATTAAATTTCTCTACAATTTTATCTTTTCCTGTTTTTATAAATTCACTTATCAAAATCCCATCAACAACAATCCCTTCTGCCTCAATAAGGGAATCAATAGCATCTTTATGTAAACCAGAACCTTGAATAAGATTTGTGAAGTATTTTTTAAATTCTTTCTTTTCCCCTTCATAAATGACATTTATTTTTACTTTATCTTTGAGTTTCTGGTTAAGATCTCGGATTTCATTTTCTCTAATTTTAAATAATTCGTATCTTAAATTATTAATTATTTCTTTAATTGTCTTTCTTTTTGTTTTCATGGATTCAAGTTGTTCTTCATGCTTCTTAAATTCCTTCATTAGTGACTCTATCCGAGCTTTTTGTCTTGTTAGCTCTTCAAGTTTTTCTGGTTGGAGATTTTCCTCACCTAATTTTCTTTTTACATCTTCGATTTCTTTTTCGGCTTTTTCTTTTTCGCTATTCCAACTTCTAATAATTTCTTTAATTTTTGTCTCATAAATATTATTTAGTTCTTGCACAATCTGGTTTTCCTCTATGATGTTTTTTATTCTTTCGAATTCCCCAGCTAACGTTTCGAGAATTTGTTTTTTTTCACTTTTTCCTCTTTTTAAAGATAAGATCACTTCCGAAATTTTTTGGATTGATAGGTTTAGGATATTTTCAATATTATGGTTTAGTTCTTGAAAATTTCTGTCTGCGGAAATAATATTTTCATCATCTTCAAGGATTTGTGTATATCTTTCCAACTTTTTTACAACACCGATTTTTTCGTAATCTTTTATTTTAGATTCTATTGATCTGAGTTGCTGTTCATATTCATATTTTCTAGTAAGATTTTTCTCTAATTCTATGATCATTTTGCCATTATTATTAAGTTTAACTTTTAGGTCTTCAAAGTCTTTTTGCTTTATTCTGATTTTATCGCCTATAAATTGGTCTATAAGTTGTAAAAGGAATTTTCCATCCTGAGATATGACATATAGTTCTTTCTGACCAATAATGATTGGATTTTTCTCTTTTTCGAATATTTCTGTGGGATTGAGAAATATTTTTTCGTTATTCTCATCATATACTTCTGGTTCTTTGCCAACTATTCTTTTGATTTTGTATGAGGTCTTCTTTTGTCCAAAGTATTTATCAATACCCACGTAAACCTCACCACCACTTCCTAACACTGCTGAAACAAACTCTTCCTTCTGTAAAGTGTCAGCAAATATTGGTAAGCTAAGACAATATCTTACCGATTCAATGATTGCTGATTTTCCGACACCTCTTCCACCTATTAATGTGTTAAGCTCAGGATTCATTTTTAAATCTATATCTTTTAAAAATGTTGTTCCATTAATTACAATATTAGTAATTCTATTGTGAAACATTTCAGGCAATTCGTAAATTCTCACTCTTACTTCTGGGTCATGAAGAGCCAGTTTTAAAGATGAAAGCGAAAAATCACTTAATTTAATGTAAGTTGCTCTTGGTTTTCCGTTTCTTAGTTTATTACCAATATCATCAAGAGATTTAGGATCTGAGGTTTCAAGTGTTGCAATTTTATTGAAAAAATTCTCGCTTAAACGATTTGTACTAATTAATCTATCTTTCCAGGTATCTGATATGTATTCAAGAGCATCAAACCTTAAACGACAAATATAATTAGCAGCTTCTTTATTAGAAAAAGATTTTAAAAGTCCTTTATCTTCTTCTGGATGTGCTAAGATTACCAGACAATTTAATTTTGATCTTACTTTATTTACTAATTCCTCAAGATTAAGGTCTGAATCAATATCACGATGTGTTCTGCCATCTATAAGTGGATTATGTGGATTCTTATCGAGGCTGTGTATAAGAGTATTTAAGTTATCTATTTCAACTGTGTTATCAAAAATTATAATTAGATGAAGTCCGTATTTACCACCAGCTGATGATGAAATGGATAATTCAGCTCCCGGTAAGATAAAAATCCCATGTTTTTTTGCCTTATTTTTTATTGGAATAAACCATTCTTTACTAATTCCATTGTAATCCGTAATGGCTGCAACTTTTATATTTGCTTGATGTAATTTCCTAACATAGTCTGAGACAATCTTATCCCTATCTTCTTGGGAATTAAGATTAACACCGGATGGAATTTTAAAAGTATCCACTCCAGGTGAATGTAAATGCAAATCGACTCTAACCCATTCCGCACCGCGATAGTTTAAATTATTCATTGTTCCCCCCATAAATTTTATCATTATTTCTTACTTCCATTAGGATTACTTCTACCCTCAGGTGACAACAACCAATTTCCTGATTCGGTTTCCATACGAAACATAATCGGTTTTGAACAAAATGAAGGTTAGTGATACTTCGCTTAAAAATACTTGATAAAATCGATTCGATAATTCATATAAATTCTATACCAAATTCACCTTTTTAGGATAAGGTAGAGAATTTTTTTAGGGTTGTTATATTAATCACGTCAAAATCCAGGGGTCTATTATCCAATTTAAAGAGGATAACTAAGGATTACCGGATAATTATTTTCTGTTATTTAAGACGGGGTGTTGCTAGTGGGGTACGTTTTCCAGGAAACAGGATTCACTTAATCTCTTACAACACCATCTTGTTTTTTTTAAAAAATGACTTCGTTTTTTCGATAATTTAAATAAATGTTATTAGTGGTTGAAGGAAGTTATACCTTTACTTTTTCTCATGATTAAGTCAGTTATTACCGTTCCTAAATCATAAATATCAAGGACTCCATCCATATTAG
>JAAYUP010000008.1 GCA_012517635.1 Candidatus Atribacter alterifermentans | reverse complement strand
CAGGATAGACCCTCATGCTGCTTTCGCAGCACCAGATGAGGATGAAAATAGTCCCCCTCACCCTAACCCTCTCTGTACGAACGGGGACATAGGTTACATTTTAGTCTAAGGACATAGGTAACACTTTTTAATCATCTTGAATCTCCGTTGATTCAAAAGTGAGGGTCTTTTTATCAATTGTACCAATATCATAGCAAGAGAAACTGACTAACCAGGAATTATTATAGTCTTTGAATCCATCCAAACCAAAGGCTTGAAAACGATGAATATACTTATAGGCGGTTTTTCGAGAGATTCCATATTCTCGACACAAATCCATCACCTTTTCTTTGTTGAGATAACGATAAATCAATTCTCGTCTGAGATCCACTTTGTGTACCTCCATCCATGGCATAAGGCATTCCTCCTTATGCCAGTAGTATACAAAGTGTTACCTATGTATATAGAACTTTTTGTTACCTATGTCTCCGGATCATACCATGGGGGAATTCATTTAATGATATTTTAGGATAGGGGCTTGGTTTATCCATGCCAGTTAGTTTTCAGACTAGAAAGGAATTTATCAATGTGGAAAACTCCATAAATTCTTCATTATTGAGATAAAATTGATTCCTTGTTGAAAATTAAAAATCGTTTTGCTTTTTACGTCAACTGATTTACACGCCTCAAGAATAGAATTACAATACCCATAGGTTTAATGGTTAATTATTTTTAAAAAGCCGAGGGTTTTATGATTTATTACATCAGCAAATACTTAGGATTGTTTCTCCTCTATTTATTTTGCCACTTTCGGGTTGTTGGACGACAAAATTTCCCCAAATCAAAACCCTGTTTAATTGTTTCAAATCATGCCAGTTATCTGGATCCAATTGTTATCGGTTGTGCTTGTCCGAGGCGGGTTTATTTTGTCGCGAAAGAAGAATTGTTTCAAAACCCGATTGCCAGGTTTTTCCTCAATCAATTAGGAGCTTTCCCCTTGCGAAGGGGAGAAGCCGACCGCAATGCGGTTAAGAAAATATTTTCACTCTTAAAAGAAAATAAGGTAGTGTGTCTTTTCCCAGAAGGGACCAGAAACCAAGGTGAAGTTGGTGATTTTCGTTCCGGTGCGATAAAATTATTAATGAAAGCCAAGGCTGATGTAGTAGTAGCTGGGGTGACCGGAACTTTTGAAAGTTTTCCCCGCGGAGCAAAGTTTCCAAAGCCTCATCCGATCCGGGTTTATTTTTCTGAACCCATACCCCAAAACAGTCTCAATCAGTCTGAATGGGAGGAAAGATTAAAAAGAAAGATGGAGGAATTTATTCATGATGACCGGTAAGAAGCTCGATTGGTGCTTGGTTGGTTTCATCTGGGTTTTTGTGGTGGTTGTTTTTAATTCGACGGTTGAAGCTCAAATCAACAAAATAGAACTGAGCATTGAAGAAGTCGCTGACCAAAAAACTCCCTATTTAAATTATCCAGTAGGTGTTATGGTTCAGGAGGGAAGTGGCTTAGTATTGATTAGCGACTGGGCGAACGATCGCCTGGTTATTACCGATCAAAAAGGAAAAACCCAAAAAATTATCCCGGGATTGGGTGGTCCAGTAGGGATGGTTTATGATTCGGACACCAACCGCATCTATCTAACTGAGCAAAAAACCAACCAGATTCGGATATTGGATGGCTCTACCTTTTCACCAGTCGGAGAACTCAAAATTCAAGGAATAACTCTAAATGAACCTCGGGGACTCTGGATGGATGATGACCGCAAAATTTATCTCGTTGACACCATGAATTCGCGAATTGTTGTTTTTGATGAAAAAGGGAATCTGATCAGAACGATTGGGAAAGAAGGAATGGGAAATGATGAATTCTATTATCCACGGGGAGTTTCAGTTGATTCCCAGGAGAGAATATGGATAACTGATACTCTCCATCATACGGTGAAGGTATTTGATTCAGCTGGAAATTATCTTTTCCGCATCGGGAAAGGTGGGAGTGGTCCAGATGAATTAGACCGACCTCGATATGTCATAGTAAAAGATGAAATAGTGATTATATCTGATTATCGAAATAACCGTTTGAAGATCCACAATACTCAAGGTGAGCTGGTAGGAATAATTGATAAGATTGGTGGTGATCACCTTCTTAATCCTGAAGGATTATGGATCGATAGGAATGGTTATCTCTGGGTTGCCGACTCGGGAAATAATCGAGTCGTGAAGCTGGATATGACTTTTTTAATGAATAGAGAAGCCTATTTGGCATCTTTATTGTCTGAAGAGAAGATCGATGAATTTTTAAAAGAAGCGGCTTCTCTTTCACCAGAAAAACGCCAGCAACCTGAAATAAGCGCTCTGTTTTATGCTGCCTACCAAAAAAAAGATGACTTAGAGAATATGATTGTTGAAGCTGAAAATCTCTGGATGAAGGACGAAGAAAACCGATCAAACTGGTCAGAAGAATTGGGAAAGCTTTACTATCGAAAAGCTACCCAATCGCGGGCAGTACAACCAGCTTCGATAGTCAAAGCCTTATACCAAAAATCCATTCAGTATGGATATAAGAAAGCTTATATCCCTTATATTTGGACATCATTTTTGATGTTGGGTGGATCCAATCTTTTTCTCATTGCCCTCTTCATTATGCTCTTAGTTTTGTTGTTAGTACTGTATCGAATTCGTATAGCCCGTACCCGGAGGTGGTAAAAAAAATGGAGAGACTGCCAGCTGTTGCCGGTTATTTTTATCCAGAGAATAAAAATGAATTAGAGAGTTTAATTCAAAAAGTTTTTGAATCAGAAATTGGGGCTGCAGGAAAAATTGATCAGGGGTTTCCCACTGCGATAAATGGAGTGGTTTGTCCTCATGCTGGGATAATATTTTCTGGTGCGGTTGCATCCTGGGCTTATGCTGTTCTTTCTCACATCGATCCGATTGATACTTTTATTCTTATCGGACCGAACCATCGAGGCTTAGGGAGAAGAGCTTCGCTCAGCTCTGCTCATAGCTGGGTAACCCCACTGGGGAAAGTAGAAGTTGATCAGGAAGCAGTTCATTTCTTGGTTTCGGCTTCATCAATTTTTACTATTGATGATCGGGCTCATCAGTATGAGCATTCTTGTGAGATACAAATTCCTTTTCTTCAGTATTTTATTCCCTTTCCTTTTAAAATATGTCCAATATCTCTTTTAGATCAAACCTTTGAAACCGCTCAGAAAATGAGTCAGGCAATCAGGATGCTTTCACAGAGAAAGAAAGTCGTAATAATTGCCAGTACCGATTTTACCCATTATGAATCAGATACAGTAGCTCGGGAGAAGGATTTGATTTGTATTGATAATATTATTCGACTTGATGGTGAAGAATTCTTTCGTTGTATTCATCGGAATCAAATTTCTATCTGTGGACCAGGAGGTGTTGGTACATTGATTGAGTTCCAAAAAAGTTGTCATTCCACTCGAGGTAATCTGCTTTGCTATGCTACCAGTGGTGACATCAACGGCCAGTATGACCAAGTGGTAGGATACGCTGCCATTGCCTTTCCTCAGTAGTATGGGTTTTTATTGATTTTGCCTTTCTGAAGTGCTCGGTGTTTTTTACCGGACGACTTGAAGGATACCATCTCATACCATAGGTGCCATCCTGAGCGGTGATTTTTTGCGTGATGATCTCATTTTACATTCATTTTTCTTTTTCCTTTTCTCAGGAAAACCAGGATGTCGACGTCCTTCTTAAAAGTGAACAAAAGAAGGAATTTTTAAAAAATTTAGAAAAATTTCCATGGGAGATCTTGACAGATCAGAAGAAATAAAATATTATAGTAAATTGTCGGTTGTTTCATTTTAGACTTATCTTAATCTGATTTGTTCTAAATTTTTACTGAGTGGGTGTTATTATTATCTTACCAATTGCTGATAAAATCAATCGTTTTGTCCTCTTATTTTTTTTACCTGTTCATTGTGAATTTCATACATTCCACATTTTAAACTTACACCGTTTCGCCACAGTTTAATGATGATGAAAAACTGAGTAGTCGTTTGAATGGTACTTTCTTTTTTTAATTTTCAACAAAGGTGGTGTGCTGGGTGAATTCTGGATACATTCAGAGAAAATCATTTTCCAAAGTTACTTCATTTGCCGAACTCCCTCATTTTATTGAAATACAAAAAAAGTCATTTGACCTCTTTTTACAAGCAAATGTTTCCAATCAAGAACGCAAAAGACAAGGTTTACAAGAGGTTTTCACTGAAATTTTTCCTATACAAGATTTTACTGGGAAACTTATGCTGGAATTTATCGATTATCGTTTGGATAGGCCAGTATTCTCGGTTCGTGAATGTAAAGACAGGGGACGAACTTATGCTGCCCCATTATTTGCTCGAGTTCGATTGATTAATCGTGAAACCAACGAAATAAAAGAGCAAGATGTATTTATGGGTGAAATCCCACTCATGACCGATAAAGGGACTTTTGTGGTGAATGGTGCAGAACGAGTGGTCGTCACTCAGCTTATCCGATCACCGGGGATATTTTTTTCAAAAGAAGTGGCACCAACTGGAAAAATCGAATATGGTTTTAAGATTATACCGAACCGTGGTGCCTGGTTGGAGTTTGGGATCGACCCAGGAGAAGTGCTATTTGTTCGTGTTGACAAAAGACGCAAAATTAATGCTATGACTTTAATCAGAGCTTTGGGATTTTCAAACGACGAGGGAATCCTCGAACTGTTCGATAACCATCCTTATATTCAAGCCACTTTGGAAAGAGATACAACTTCAAACCCTAAAGAAGCGGTAATGGAAATTTTCCGACGACTCCGTCCCAGTGAACCACCTACTGAAGAAAATACAAGGGATTTTATGAAGTATTTATTTTTTGACCCTCGACGTTATGACCTCGGTGAAGTAGGGCGATATAAGTTAAATAATAAACTGAAACTGGAAGAGCGCATTGTACGAATTGAAGAGTTTATGGGAGCTGAAGATATCATTCTTGACCATGAAACCCATCAGTGTCTTCGTAATCAAGCAGCCATCGATGAGGATAATCCATCCCGATATGAGATTCTTCTTCGCAAAGGAGATAAAATTGGTCGACAATTCGCTCGTACTTTAGAAGAGCTCAACCAAGAATACAACATTGAATATATACAAGTATATAACGATGAAGATCAAGTTATAAAAGTATTTATTGAGCGTGAAGATGAACTGGAGTTTGTAAGTGATGAGTTGGAGGGGAGATTGATAAGTCAAGATGTGGTTCAACCAGAGACTGGAGAAACCCTCCTTAAAAAGGGAGATGTAGTGAGCTTAGAGGTCTTAAGGACACTGCGAGTCCATGGTATAGAACATATTTGGGTAGAAAAAGGACGGATTTTAAGTCGGGCGGATGTTGTTGGAGGTATACGTTACCTTCTTAATCTGTTGAACGGGGTTGGATACGATGATGATATCGACCACCTTGGGAATCGACGGGCTCGTCCGGTAGGAGAACTTCTACAAAACCAATTCCGAACCGGCTTGCTCCGAGTTGAAAAGGTCATTCGAGAAAAAATGACCATACAACCTGATACCGATTCGGCTACTCCTCAAAATCTGATTAATGTTCGTCCAGTTGTCGCCGCCATCAAAGAGTTTTTAGGAAGTAGTCCACTTTCACAGTTTATGGATCAAATCAATCCTCTTTCAGAGATTACTCATAAAAGACGGCTAAGTGCTTTAGGTCCTGGAGGGTTGAGTCGTGAAAGGGCTGGTTTTGAGGTTCGTGATGTCCATTATACCCATTATGGGCGGATGTGTCCGATCGAAACTCCAGAAGGACCGAATATTGGCTTGATTACCTCTCTTTGTATCTATGCCAAGATCAATGAATATGGTTTTATTGTGACACCTTACGTAAAAGTTGAAAATCGATATTTAACCGATGAAATTAGGTATCTTTCCGCTGACGAAGAAGACCGTTATCATATTGCACCTTCTGATACAGTTATTGATGAGAGCGGTAAGATACGCGATGACAATGTTGTGGTTCGCTTCCGTTCAAAAATTGTTGAGGTTGAAAGTCAAAAAGTTGACTTTATCGATGTCTCACCTCAACAAATCATCAGTGCGTCAGCCTCGCTCATACCATTTTTGGAACATAACGATGCCAATCGGGCTCTAATGGGTACGAACATGCAACGTCAAGCTGTTCCTCTTTTAGTTTCCAAACCTCCTCTTATTGGTACGGGCATGGAATATAAAGTCGCTCAGGATTCAGGTGCTACGGTAGTTGCTCGAAATAGTGGATTGGTTAAGCAAGTCGATTCAGTTTTTATTGAGATTGAAAATGATGATGGTGATATCGATCTCTATGAATTGGAGAAATTCCAGCGATCCAATCAAAGTACTTGTATCAACCAAAAACCGATCGTTCGGGTTGGCCAGTATGTTGAGGCTGGACAAATTATTGCCGATGGACCTTGTACTTCAATGGGTGAGATTGCCTTAGGGAGAAATGTCTTAGTAGCTTTTATGCCTTGGGAAGGGGAAAACTTCGAGGATGCCATTCTCATTAGTGAACGATTGGTTAAAGAAGAAGTTTTCACTTCAGTTCACATCGAAGAATACGAAATTGAAGCCCGAGATACCAAATTAGGTCCGGAGGAAATTACCCGTGATATTCCTAATTTAGGAGAAGAAATTCTTCGAAATTTGGATGATGAAGGAATTATTCGGGTGGGAGCCGATGTCAAACCGGGTGACATCTTGGTTGGCAAAGTTACTCCAAAGGGAGAAACCGAGCTTACGCCCGAAGAGCGATTACTGCGGGCGATATTTGGAGAGAAAGCCCGGGAAGTTCGCGATACATCTCTTCGAGTTCCCCATGGAGAATATGGGAAAGTTATTGATGTAAAAGTTTTTTCTCGTGAAAACGAAGACGAATTGGCGCCAGGAGTCAATAAACTCGTAAAAGTATTTGTTGCTCAGAAAAGGAAAATTACTGTAGGCGATAAGATGGCTGGTCGTCATGGGAATAAAGGAGTTATAGCCAAGATTCTTGCCGAGGAAGATATGCCTTTCCTCCCCGATGGTACACCAGTTGACATTGTTCTCAATCCATTAGGAGTACCCTCTCGAATGAACATTGGGCAAATTTTAGAGACTCACTTGGGGTGGGTTGCCAATAAGGAAAGAATGTTCATTGCTAGCGCTCCTTTCGATGGAGCGAAAGAATCTGAAATTTTAGAAGCGTTAAAAAATGTAACTATCAGTCAGGAAAACCGGTATCCGGTTTTTGCTTTTGATGAGAGGATATCACCAGAGTTTAATCTTCTTCCACATGGAAAAGTAACCCTTTACGATGGAAGAACTGGTGAACCTTTCGACAATGAAGTAACAGTTGGCTATATCTATATGATGAAACTTGCCCATCTTGTTGAAACCAAGATTCATGCTCGTTCAACCGGACCGTATTCTTTAGTAACCCAACAACCGTTGGGAGGAAAAGCCCAATTCGGAGGGCAGCGTTTTGGAGAAATGGAAGTGTGGGCATTAGAAGGATATGGGGCCGCCTATACTTTACAAGAAATTCTGACGGTGAAGTCTGATGATATTGTCGGAAGGGTAAAAGCGTATGAAGCAATAGTCAAAGGTCAAAATGTGCTCAAGCCGTCAGTTCCGGAATCATTTAAGGTATTGGTTAAGGAATTGCAAAGTTTGTGTCTTGATGTCAAAGTGTTTGATTCCAAGAAAAAGGAAATTTCCATCGAACAAATGGAAGAAGCTGATGATGATATGCCTGGATTAGGAGTCAATCTCCAGGGACGAGAGAAAAAATAAGAGAAGGGGGAAAAACCCTTGATAGATGTCAATGATCTTGGAGCTATGCAAATTGGTTTATCTTCTCCCGAGCAAATCCGAAAATGGTCTCGAGGAGAAGTCAAAAAACCCGAAACCATTAATTATCGGACTCTCAAACCGGAAAAAGACGGTTTGTTCTGTGAGAAGATCTTTGGCCCAACCAAAGACTGGGAGTGTTATTGCGGAAAATATAAAAGAATTAGTCATAAGGGAGTCGTCTGTGATCGATGTGGTGTAGAAATCACTCGTTCTTCAGTAAGAAGAGCACGGCTGGGTCATATCGAATTAGCTGCTCCAGTTTCGCATATTTGGTATTTTAAAAGTATTCCCAGCAAAATGGCACTCCTTTTGGGTGTTCTTCCCAAAAATCTGGAGAAAGTTCTCTATTTTGCCTCAGGAAGAAAAAAAGAAGACTGCTATAAGGTTATCGAACCGGGATCGACCGATCTTGAACCAGGCACTATAATACGAGACACCGAATACCGGATCCATCAAAAGTATGATTCCAATTTTAAAGCTGAAACTGCCCATCGAATTACCGAAGTCCATAGTCTTTCCTTTTCGGTTGGCGATGAGCTGTCGGCCAAGGAGCTCACTCGGTTTCGTACCAAATTTAAAGAAAGTTTTACTGTTGAAGAAATTGAAAACAATCGCTACGAAGTAATTGATGTTCGAGTTTTTCCTTACCAACGAGATGAAGAAATTTCTTAATCGGAAGTTTACCAACTGAGGGAAACTTACGGAGACCTTTTTGAAGAAGAAATCCTAACTGATACTGTCGAAGAACCTTGTTATCTGGTTATTGATCCCGGGTCAACCGGTTTGAAGAAAGCCCAGATGATCCTTGAAACCGAAGCGAAGTTGCTTCCACAATATGACAGTGAATTTAAAAGTGGTGTCGGAGCCGAAGTAGTCAGAGAGATTCTTAAAACGTTAGATGTTCACAGCTTAGCCCGAAGCTTGCGAAAAGAGCTCAAAGAAGCGACTGGTCAGAAAGCCAAAAAAATTATTAAAAGACTTCAGGTCGTCGAGTCTTTTTGCAAATCAGGCAACCGACCGGAATGGATGATATTGGAAGTCATTCCAGTTCTTCCACCCGATTTGCGACCCATGGTTCAATTGGATGGTGGTCGGTTTGCAACCTCCGATTTAAATGACCTCTATCGGAGAGTGATTAACCGAAACAATCGTTTGAAAAGATTGCTTCAGCTTGGGGCTCCTGACATTATTGTAAAAAATGAAAAACGCATGCTTCAAGAAGCCGTGGATGCATTATTTGATAATGGACGGCGAGGACGGCCGGTTTTAGGACCGGGGAATCGACCACTTAAATCACTCAGCGACATGCTTCGAGGAAAGAAAGGTCGTTTTCGGCAAAATTTATTAGGGAAGAGGGTTGATTATTCCGGTCGTTCAGTTATCGTTGCCGGTCCACAGTTGAATTTTGATCAGTGCGGCATTCCCAAGAAGATGGCATTAGAACTCTTTAAACCTTTCATCATGAAAGGGTTAGTTGATAAAGGGCATGCTCATAATATTAAAAGTGCGAAAAGAATGGTCGAAAAAACCCGCGACGAAGTTTGGGAGGTATTAGAAGAGGTTATTGCTGAGCACCCTGTTCTCCTAAACCGAGCACCAACCTTACACCGATTGAGCGTTCAGGCCTTTCAACCCGTGCTAGTTGAAGGCAATGCCATTCACATTCATCCCATGGTTTGCCCAGCTTTTAATGCCGATTTCGACGGTGATCAGATGGCAGTTCATGTTCCTCTTTCTGCAGAAGCTCAGGCTGAATCGGAAATCCTAATGTTATCATCTCATAACATCCTTTCACCAGCATCAGGTCGACCGATAGCAGTACCAACTCAAGATATGGTTTTAGGGTGTTACTACTTGACTTTGATGAGGAAAGCAACCAAAGAAAGTGATCTAAAGCGATTTCTCGATGTCAATGAAGCGCTCTTGGCTTTTGAGTACAAACAGGTTGATCTTCATGAACCAATCCATATTCGAGAAATTCAGGAGAGAGATTCTAGAGTAACTGTGACAACAATTGGTCGGGTAATTTTCAATCAGATTCTTCCTCAAGGGATGCCTTTTTATAATGAGCCGATGACGAAAAAGAAACTTTCGGATATCGTTGATTTATGTTTTAGGAAATATGGAAACCAAATGACTGTTGAAACCCTTGACCGAATCAAAAGGTTAGGTTTCCGTTATGCTACCCAATCAGGAACCAGTATTGGGGTTGTGGATTTGGAAATACCAGAAAAGAAATTCACCATTATTGAGGAAGCAACCCGACGAGTGGCTGATACCAACGACCATTATAATGAAGGTTTGATTACTGGAGAAGAGCGAGAGCAGTCGGTTATTGATATTTGGACCGATGCTTCCAACAAAGTCGCTGAGGCAATCTTGGAATTACTGGACGATTTTAATCCGGTTAATATGATGGCGAAATCAGGCGCTCGTGGAAGTATTCGACAAATCAGCCAATTGGCAGGAATGCGGGGATTGATGGCTGATCCTTCAGGTCGAATTATCGAATATCCCATTCGTGCAAACTTCCGCGAAGGTTTAGGGGTTTTAGAATACTTCATATCGACCCATGGTGCTCGGAAAGGATTAGCTGATACGGCACTAAGAACCGCAAAATCGGGTTATTTAACCCGACGACTCGTTGACGTATCTCAGGACATGATTGTTCGTGAGATTGATTGTGGAACTGATGATGGAATAGTTATCGGAGATTTAAAAGATGAAAATGATAACGTAATTGAATATTTTGAAGAAAGAGTCTTAGGTCGTATGGTCCTCAATGATGTGTATATTCCAGGAACTGATCAGCTCCTCTTGGCTGCTGGTGAAGAAGTTGATGAAGAGGTCATTCAGAAACTTCAGGAACATAAAATTCGAGAATTGAAAATCCGATCCGTTCTTACTTGTAATTCTCGGTATGGAGTCTGTGCAAAATGTTATGGGAGAAACTTAGCAACTGGTAAGTTGGTTGATATTGGAGAATCGGTTGGAATTCTTGCAGCTCAATCAATTGGTGAACCAGGTACTCAGTTAACCATGAGAACCTTTCATACTGGAGGGATTCGAATTGCAGGTGAAGATATTACCCAAGGCCTTCCTCGAGTCGAGCAGCTTTTTGAAGTCCGAAAACCCAAAAAAGCTGCCATCCTATCAGATGTCGATGGAGAAGTGAAAAAGATTGAAACCATTGGAAATAGAAGGAAAGTCATTGTTCATCCCGATGGCGATGAAGCCGATCAATCCGACCGAGCCTATTTAGTTCCACCCGATATTCGGATTAAGGTGAGTGAGAATACCCGGGTTAAAGCGGGGGATCGTTTAACCTTAGGTCCGATTAATCCTCGAGATATCCTTCGAATTAAAGGAATACGAGAAGTTCAAAGTCATTTGGTTGAAGAAATTCAATCAGTTTACCTTTCTCAAGGTGTGAATATTAACGATAAGCATATTGAAACCATTGTTCGACAGATTGCTCGTCTGAATAAGGTCATGGTTGAAAATGCTGGTGATACCGAGCTCCTCTCAGGTGAGTTAGTCCATATTGAAGATTTTGAGCGGGAAAATAGTCGAATTAATGAAGAAAATCGTTTGGTTTTAGAAAAAGCGCTTTCACTTTTTGAAGGATTCACATTACGAGAACCAGTTTTTGATATTTCTGGAGAAGCTTTAGTTCAAAAAGGAGAAGTCATTGATGAAGAGAAGTTAAAGATTATTCTTTCTACTGATTGTAAACCATTTTATTTAATTGATAATGACCAGACGTCATATAAAATAATTCGAGGTTACCGCTCATTGAAATCCGAATTAAAAGACCAGGTGAGTGTGGATGATATTTTCGATCAAAACGGAACGGTTTTGGTCAAAACCGGTGAAGTGATTAGCGAAACCAAGGTAGAACATATTGCTGATTTAGGTCCGGTTAGACTTCGAACCCGAGAGAAGTCAACCTGGGAAAAACTCAAAGGTGCAATTTTGGCCCAAGATGTAACCGACCCAAAAACTGGAGAAGTGATTCTTCCTGCCAACACAAAAATTGATGCGCATCATCAAGACTTGATTGAAAGCCATAATATCGATCGGATTGTGGTCTGGAAAAATGTTGAAACTTTCCAAATTAGAGAGAGTTTAATTCGGGAATTACGTGAAGAAATTCTTGGGAAAGAGGTAGAAAAAGACATTATAAGCCCAAAAAGTGGCGATTTGATTATAGCCTCTGGTCAGCAAATAAGTCGGGCAGTGGCACGGCGATTAGTTATGGAAGATGTGAAAGAAATTCAATTGGGAGACGGACGTTTCATTTCCATTGAAGGGCGATTGAGCGAACTTTTAGAGAGAGAAGTTGTAGGGAAAATCGCAGCCCAAGATATTTCTATAGGAGAGAATGGCTCAGTCCTCATCAAAGCGGGGCAAACCATCGATCGCGATGGAATAATTAAAATAGTTGACGATAATGTCGAATATCTCCTCATACGTGAAGTAGATGCCGAGACCGAAACTAGAAGCTTAGTTGAAAACCTCGTTTATTTAGCAGGAACTAAACAAGTTGCTACTGGAAGACCAGTTGTTCTGGGAATTACGAAGGCTTCTTTAGCCACCGAAAGCTTTTTATCAGCAGCTTCTTTCCAACAGACAACTCATGTTTTGGCGGATTCGGCGATAAAAGGAAAAGTTGATGAACTCGTTGGACTAAAAGAAAATGTAATAATCGGTAAGATTATTCCAGCAGGAACGGGTTTCTCAGATTATCGGAAAGTGATATTAGAAACTGAGGAATCTTTGAAAGATTCAAGTAAAGGAGCTCTTCAAGGTGATAAGGGGGTCGATCTTCGTGAACTGATGAATTACGAAGAGGAGATCAATATCGAAGATATTCTTCATCCTCATCGAAGCAATATTGAGGAGGAAGAATTCGATGAAGAATCGGAAGAGTTTGGCCATTTTGAAAGTCAAATCGAAAGCGATGATGAAGAAGATGATGGTGACTTTAATGACTGAAGAAGGGCGAAGAAAGGAATAAAAAAGTGGGAGCGATAAACTCCCACTTTTTTGTTGGAAATTCCTAAAACTTGAGTTGACATTCATTTTTAATGCTGATAAAATTGCTCCGTTGCGCTTAAGGACACCATTAAAAATCCAGTGGGATAAAGAAATGGTAAAAATATTCAGAAATAAATATATTCGACTCAGGAGAAAAAGATATTAAGAGGGAGGAACGATATGCCGACTATAAATCAGTTGGTTCGACAAGGCAGAAAGCAACCGAAGAAAAAAAGCAGCGCTCCAGCTTTGAAAAGTTCTCCTCAAAAAAGAGGAGTGTGTACCCGGGTTTGGACGATTACACCGAAAAAGCCCAACTCAGCATTGCGGAAGGTCGCCCGTGTACGATTGACCAATGGCATTGAAGTAACAGCCTATATTCCAGGAATAGGACACAATCTTCAAGAACATTCCTTGGTGCTTATCCGTGGTGGTCGAGTGAAAGATCTTCCTGGGGTGAGATACCATATTATTCGTGGAACACTTGATACAGCTGGAGTCGAGAATCGTAAACAGGGTCGTTCAAAATACGGAGCGAAAAGACCAAAATCATAAGGAGAGTGAAGGGTTTTGCCGAGAAAAGGTCCGGTTACAAAAAGAGAAATCCAACCAGATCCAGTTTACAATAGTATTGATGT
>JAAYUP010000065.1 GCA_012517635.1 Candidatus Atribacter alterifermentans | reverse complement strand
GTGTATTGTAGGTTGTTATTCCTCGAAAAATGAGGACTCCTAATCCCCCAGCACCAATAAAAGCGGCGATGGTCGCAACCGATATGGTCATCACTACGACTGTTCGAAGACCGGCAATGATGACCGGAAGAGCCAGGGGAAGTTCAATATTCCATAAAAGCTGTCTGACAGTGCTTCCCATTCCACGAGCCGCTTCGATAATTGACCGGTCAACACCGGTTATTCCAACATAGGTATTCCTTACTAAAGGAAGTAAACCATAGATGAAAAGGGCAAAAAGAGTTGGTCGGCTTCCGATTCCCAATATGGGAATCATAAACCCAAATAAGGCCAAAACCGGAATAGTATAGAGAACACCGGTAATATAAATAATTGGTGTTGCCATTTTGGGATGCCGACTAATTAAGATACCAAGCGGTATGCCAACTAAGGCGATAAATAACACCGCTGTCAGTGAAATACCGATGTGTTGTAGGAGTGTTTCGTAGATAAGCGTTTTTCTTTCTGCCATTAATCGAAAAACGCTTAAAATAAAGTCCATGTTTGGTTTCTCCTCAGAATAAATAAAAAAAATAGTTGTAAAAAGTAAAATTATCTTTTTTATAGGATAACAACTTCATTTTGAATTTATTTCTTCACATCTGTAATAATATTTTTCTTTTAGTAAACCCATTTTCAGAGCTTGATCCATTCTTATAAAAATATTTATAAGAATGGAGGAGAACAATTAATATGTATCCAAAAAAAGCATTTGAAGATGGATACGCTATAATAAATGCTAAACATTCAAACTGAAATAAAAAAATAAGACGAAACCGAACAATTTTTAATTATTTAAATATAAGGAGAAATTTGTCCCTTTAATTTTTATGAATTGAGAACTAAAAAATGAGAATTCTTTTAGATATTAAAGGAGAGGTGTACATGGAGCAAAGAATATTGGAGAACATACCTTTTAAAGTAGATCGAGAAAATCTATTCGAAATGTATCATATTGAAGAGGAAAGTGACGATTCAAAACGACTTGACCAGTTAATCGCCGAAGCCGAAAAGATCGCTAAGCCGAAAGCAATATATAAACTTTCAACTATTGACGAAAAAACCGAAAATACCGTAATTATAGACCAAACGAAATTTACCAGCCGAGTGCTTCGGGTAAACCTGGACGAAGTTCATCGTGCATTTTCTTTTATTGTAACCTGTGGAATGGAGCTTGAAGAATGGTCATTGAAAATAACCGATATGATGGAGCAGTTTTGGGTGGACTCCATTAAAGAGCAAGCTGCCTTGCAAGCTTATCAAGCGGTTCAAAACGAACTTGAAAACCGTTACCGCTTGGGAATGACCTCGACCATGAATCCCGGATCTTTGGAGGATTGGCCGATGAAGGAGCAAGTACCACTTTTTTCGCTATTTGGAGATCCTAAGAAGCTTATCGGAGTTACATTAACCGATAGCTTTTTGATGGTCCCAATTAAATCGGTTTCCGGGATTATTTTCCCAACCAATAGCAAATTTGAAAGTTGTCAACTTTGTCCCAGAAAAAATTGCCCGGGAAGAAGGGCTCCCTATGATCCCGGGCTTGGTGAATCAAAATACCGTTTTAGCCACGGATGAGTGAAGCTTGAAATTCATAAAGGAAATCGACGGTTGAGTGAATTCCACGGAAAAAGTCATTTATAGAAAAATGCTCATTGGGTGAATGAACACCATCATCAGGGCTTCCCCAACCATTCATACAGATCGAATCGGGCACGAGATATCTTTTAAATAAATTAGCCACTCCAACCGACCCACCACCTCGGATGAGAACCGGAGAACGACCAAAATGGTTCTTGATGGCTTGGTTAAAAGCTGTAAAAATCGGCTTGTGAGGATCAGTTAAAATCGGTTCAATTCCAGGAAGAACCTCAACACGATAGTCGATATCAGGAGGGACAATGGATTTAAGATGTTCTAAAAAAAGAGTGGCGATCTTTGAAGGGATTTGATTAGGAACCAAGCGAAAACTAAATTTTGCACTACAGCGAGCGGGAATAATTGTTTTTGAGCCGGAACCGGTATAGCCTCCCCAAATTCCACAGATATCAAAAGTTGGTCGAACAGTCATGCTTTCCAGAGAAGTATAGTTCAATTCCTGTTGAAAGGCTCGAATACTTAGCTCTTTTTTTATATTTTCTTCTTGGAAAGGAAGTTGAGCCATTTGCTCCCGTTCCCATGGTTCTGGTTCTTGGACGTCTTGATAAAATCCTGGAATGGTGATTTGTCCCCGATCATTTTTAAGCTGGCTGAGAATTTTAATAAGGGAGATAGCTGGGTTGGGAACTCCACCTCCAAATTGGCCAGAATGTACGTCAAAAGCTGGTCCAGTGCAAGTGATTTCAAAGTAAGCTAAACCTCTCAAACCATAGACCAAAGCAGGTACTCCTCGGTCAAACTGACCAGCATCCATGATAAGAATCGAATCGGCTTGGAAGAGTTTTTTCTGAGAAGAAAGCAACTCCTCAAAATGAGCACTCCCAATTTCTTCTTCTCCCTCAATAACAATTTTGTAATTGCCAGGAAGTGAACCAGTTTGTGAATAGATGATTTCCATAGCTTTTAAGAATGAAAAAAACTGTCCCTTGTCGTCATCGACACCACGAGCATAGATCATATCTCCTTTAATGGTGGGATTGAATGGAGGCGTAAGCCACTGTTCTAAGGGATCGACGGGCTGAACATCATAATGGCCATAGATAAGAAGGGTAGGCAGGTTTGGATAAGGACAGTATTCGGCAAAAACCACCGGTGCTCCTGAAGTGGGAAGGATTCGAGCTTTCAACCCAATTTTTTGACAATATTGAACTAGCCAATAGGCGGTATGATGGAGGTCGTCTTTATGATTGGAGTCAGCGCTAATAGTTGGCATGCGGAGAAGCTCAAAAAAATGATCGAGAATGGATTGACGATTTGTTTCAATAACTTGATGGATTGCTGATAAATTCATCTTTTATCCCCTTTCGGTTGTTATATGAGTTAGTAATGTTTT
>JAAYUP010000064.1 GCA_012517635.1 Candidatus Atribacter alterifermentans | reverse complement strand
TTTTAAAATCCTTTATCCATTAACAATTTTTACACCTGAACTTGTTCCTATTCGGGTTGCTCCCGCTGCAATCATGGCTTTAGCTTCTTCAAAATTATGGATGCCACCAGCTGCTTTGATTCCCATTTTGGGCCCTACTGTTCTTCTCATGAGAGCGACATCATGAACCGTTGCACCCCCACCTGCAAAACCAGTTGAGGTTTTAACGAAATCATAACCAACCTTTTTGGCTAATTGACAAGCAATAACTTTTTCATCATCAGTTAAAAGAAATGTTTCAATAATGGCTTTCGTAACTGTTGTTTGACGACATGCCCTCTTGATTGCTCGGAGGTCATCTTCTACCATTTTTATATTTCCTGATTTCAGAGCGCCGATATTTATGACCATATCTATTTCATGGGCTCCATCTTCAATGGCTTGCCGTGTTTCATAAGCCTTACTTCTTGAATCATTTGCTCCTAAAGGAAATCCTACGACAGTACATACCTTCACACCCGTTCCTCGAAGCTTTTTTGCACAGTAACTCACCCAATAAGGTTGAATACAAACCGAACAAAAATGATATTGGATAGCCTCCTGACAAAGTTGATCAATCTGGCTTTGTTTCGCATCTGGTTTTAAAAGGGTATGATCTATATAAGGGGCTAAATCCATTGGAGTATTGATTATTATTCCACTCTCATATTCATAATTGGTTCTTTTGCCCTTCAAAACAGATGATGTTTCTTTTGTATGAGTTATTTCATTAAACTTTTTTATGACCTCTTGAGTTATCTTCGTGATCAATTCTTCCTGGTTCATGATGAACTCCTTCAAATGAGTTTTAAAAATTTATAAATACTTTTTTTCAATTTCCATCATCTTATTTATTCTTTTCCAGTGCCTTCCACCAGCAAATCTGGTTTCGAGCCACACCTTTACCATTTCATAAATTTGTTCAATAGGATGGAGTGGACCTCCCAATGTAAGGAGATTCGCATCATTGTGCTCACGGCTATTTACGATAGTTTTTAAGTCATAACATAATGCCGCTCGAATTCCTCTCACCTTGTTACAAACCATGGATGAGCCGATTCCCGCTCCATCAATCATAATTCCTCTTTCACAATCACCATTTTTTACTTTTAAAGCTACTTTGAGAGCAAAATCTGGATAATCAACACTTTCGGTATTGTGTGTCCCAACGTCCGTCACTCGGTAACCCAATTCTTTTAAAAAAACTTTCAATTTTTCTTTTACTTCGTATCCTCCATGATCAGATCCAACCGCAATTCGTAATACTTTATCTTTGGTATTGAGAGGGAGATTATCTGGTTGATTGGTAATGGTTGAGGAATATAAACCATTCACAACGTTATTCAAAATACGAATAGTGTTTTCCGAATCATTTTTCATCATTTCTCTCCTCTTTAAACAGTATTTATTTCATCAACAATACCCACAATAATTGAACGAATTGGGGCAGTCGTATTATCAAGAACTGTTCGTGCTGAGTTTCCTTCATCCATGACCAACACGATATCTCCCACTCCAGCTTGGACAGTATCAAGGACTAATAAACTTTTCCCTTTTGGTTTTTCTTTAATATCAATTGGTTTAACTAACAATAATTTATAACCTTTAAATACATCTAACTTCATGGTTGAGATAACATGTCCAATGACTCTTGCTAAAATCATTTTGTATCTTCCTCAGTATATAAAGAATCAATAATTCCCATAACTGTTAAATCGGATGGATTAAACCAATTAGTTAAACCCAGAGCGGCTTCCCTTCCTCCCTCATAAAAAACAATGTCATTTAAACCAGCCTGGACAGCATCACAGGCAACAACTGGGGTTCCTTCTTCTTTTAAATACTCATTCAGAGGCTGAATTAATAACAATTTAATCCCAACTAATGAATCGACTTTTTGGTTACAAACCACTGTTCCAATTACTTTTCCTATCTTCATCGTACACCCTCTGGCTTTCGCTTAAACGATTCGGAAATAATCAACTAAAGTACACCGGCGTTCCCGAGTAAAGGTTCGCGCTCGGGTGAGCCCCTCACCGGTAGGACTGGCGATGGTAAAAGAAGTAAAACCAGCACCATCATAACCTAAACCACAATAACTTGGTCCATTTTTGATAAATATGGAACAATTCATAAGCTTCGCCATAGCGCTGAGATTAGCAATGTTTTTTGAGTGCATGATAGCTGTGTGACGAAAACCATGTTCACATTGAACGGCAAATTCAATTGCCTCTTCGACACTATTAAAACGTACCAATGGCATAACTGGCATAAGTTGCTCAGTCCAAACCAAGGGATGACTGGATTCCACTTC
>JAAYUP010000063.1 GCA_012517635.1 Candidatus Atribacter alterifermentans | reverse complement strand
TGGTTGCCTGGCGGATCTTCTTTTTAGCCAAGCAAGGACGAGAAACCCCCGATGTTCCCTGTACCGTTTTCTTTGAAGAAGCCGAGTGGAAAGCTTTAGTTGCCTATGTCACTCACAATCCTCTTCCACCAGTTCACCCTCCCACTCTTCAAGAAGCCATCCGGATGGTCGCTTCCTTGGGAGGGTTCTTGGGGCGCAAAGGGGATGGCCATCCTGGAACCAAAAGCATGTGGTTGGGACTCCAACGTTTAGACGATATCACCTTGACGTACAAGGTCCTCTTTCCTTATTGTCAGTTTGATCCGTCTTGCAAACCTCCTTCGGTATCCAGACAGGGGAGATATGGGTAACGATGAGCTGTAAAGAGGGGTGGAGCGATGGGACGGGATGTTTACCTTCTTTTTTGCCATCTTGATTGGTTCTTCCTTATAAGAATATCCCAATTTCTAATTATTAAGATTGGAATTCATATGTCAGTCAAAATTAGCCAACCAATTTCTTTAAAAAACAGTAATATTAATTATTATGTAAAACTGAATTGTTTATTAATCTAGATAAATAAATAATTTTGATTATAAATTCTTAATAAATTCAATAGCCTGCTCCAATTCCACATCCTCACCTTGAGCTATGCGTAAAGCATTCTCCAGAGTCATCGGGATGCGAATCGAAGGAGCAACTCCACCAATCCCATCACGGCTGTCTATCTGTACTTGCCGGTTTTTATCGAGAGATTGTCCAAAAGGCCAACGAATTTCAATTCCTCCGGGCATTTGTGCTCCACTCCCCACCAAACCAAAGGAACCATTGGTTCCGTAAAAACCCAGCGTTTCACCATCGGGTAAATTCCTTATCCCCATCGCCAACCCTTCACCAGAACTGATACATTTTGAATTAATAATTGCCACAATGGGACCACCGAAGAAAGGTTCGTCTGGTTCGATATATAAACCCGGATCCGCAGGATTAACTTCACGTGTTTCATCAGGACGTATTTCCCAGGAGCCGGAGAGAACATTATAGCAACTTTGGTATTCATAAAGAGTTTTTTCGGTATAAAATGAAGCCAACATATCCGCTACCATCGAATCTAAACCACCAACATTATTTCGAATATCGACAATCAGACCTTTCACCTGCTTTTGATTAAACTCTTCAATGGCTGTCTTAAATAAACCCAGTGTTGAGGGAATTTCACCTGTACCCATTAAATCAGCATCGAATAAACCCCAGATTTTTAAATAACCGATGTCCCCATTTAGTATTTTCTTCTCTATCATCGATTCTGGTAGGTTCTGGGGATTCTCTACCCCCAAGATCAATTCTCTTAATCCATCAGAAACCGTCGTTGCAGGATAGGTCTTTTTTAAGGATTCACCTTGATCATCATAAGCAACCAGTGTTGCCTTGATTATTTCTTCATCCAAATTTTTGAACGAAAGAGATAATTTTGTACCAATTGGAGCTCTGGTGAGATATCTCACCTTTTGGTTTATACAATCCTCGTCGGTGGCCGAGTTGTTGGAAAAAATGGTTGACACTTCATTCAAAACTGCTTGAACCGGACGACCATTCCATTCTACTAATTCCGCTCCTGCCCTCATCCCTTGAGCATAAGCTTCACTGCTTTCATCAATCCACATAACCACTATCTTTCCATTGGTTAGTTTCACAATTGAAAATCCGAAACCACCACCAATATAACGGTTATCAATTTCCGATAAAGAATTCATATGAACATGCCCATCAGGGATAGAATGGACATATTCTCTTAAGGTAAGATAATATGCTTCGAAATCATTCGATTCCCATGCTTGATTGATTCGGGGTTTGAATTGGTTATAAAGAACTGACCAATCAATCTTCTTCCAGTCCGTAAATCCATATTCACGAGAAAACTTAGCATGGAGTTTATCAAATGCTTCGCTCCAAGTCAGACTGCTAAAATCTTCTGACTCCGGTGCTTGAAAATTATCCTGCTGTTCATCTGCCAATAAGTTGACTGTTAATAAATACAGCGTACAAATAACAATCATTACCACCATAAATTTCTTCAACTTAGGATCCTCCTGTTGTACCTTATTATTGTATAATATATCGGTATTTTCTTCATTAAAATTAATACTTAAAAATGATTTTCATTCCTTAAAATTTGATCTTTTTGGTGAAATTGAAAATTTAAAAAACACAAATTTATTAGGAGGCTATTATGAAAAGCAAAAGGCGGTTGTTTTCATTAGTCATATTCATCTTTATAGTTTTATTATTAGCCAATCCCTCAGCCAATGCCTGCAGCAGAGTTCTCTACCACGGACTGGAAGGAACGATAATCACCGGTCGAACTATGGATTGGACCGAAGACATTGGAACCAATCTCTGGATATTTCCCAGAGGAATGGAACGGGAAGGAAGAGTGGGACCAAATTCTTATAAGTGGACTTCCAAGTATGGAAGTGTCATCGCCTCTGCCTATGATATGTCTACATCCGATGGGATGAATGAGGAAGGCTTAGTGACCAACGTGCTGTGGTTAGCCGAATCAGTATATCCTAAGTGGGATGGTCAAAAACCGGGTTTAAGCTTAGCTTTATGGGCTCAGTATGTCTTGGATTCTTTTGCTACCGTTGAAGAAGCCGTGGAAGCTTTGTCCAGAGAAGAATTTGTTCTGATTACTGCTGATATGCCAGGACGTGATAAGTTAGCGACGGTTCATCTGGCTGTATCCGATTCCTTAGGCGATAGCGCTATCTTTGAATACGTAGATGGTGAATTGGTAATTCACCATGATTCGTCATATCTGGTCATGACCAACTCCCCTACCTACCAACAGCAGCTCGCTTTGAATGAGTATTGGAAAGAGATCGGCGGAATGACTATGCTCCCAGGTACCAGTCGGGCAGCCGATCGATTTGCCCGGGCTTGGTTTTACATCAATGCCATTCCCAAAACTGCCGATATTCAGGTAGCCGTAGCCTCAGTATTTAGCGTCGTTCGAAATGTTTCGGTACCTTTTGGTATCAGTACTCCCGAGAAACCGAACATCTCTACCACCCGTTGGAGAACCGTCATCGATCATAAAAACAAAGTATATTATTTCGAATCCACTTTGACTCCCAATATTTTCTGGGTTCAGTTGGATAAGATCGATTTCTCACCTTCGGCACCGGTTCGGAAATTGGTCATCTCTCCGGAACACTTCTATGCTGGAGATACCGCTCAGTTATTTGTGGAAACCGAACCCTTTGAATTTATGGGCTTGGAATAAATCTTAATCTTTTAGAGAAGAACTGTCATTTTACTGGATGATTAAAGGTAAATCTTAGAAGTTTGAGTAAAAAGCGGCCGATACCATAGTAGTAAAATTTCACCTAAGCTATCAGCTGCTTTTTTCATTCTTTTCAAATAATTCAAGAATCAAGATCCAATTCCCCAAGGATTTCAGTGGATATAATTTGCCAGGAATTCTTTTTTTTTATTGACAATTATTCCTGGCAAATTGATGACGAGTTTTTAATCGTTAAAAATAAATTCTGAAGCATCAAGAGGTAATGGTTCGGGGCGCTCACAGGTGCTTTTTAGCTCATAAACCCGATTTTCTTTTGCAGAAATATATATGCCATGCATCAGCTCTAAGACATGGAAAGCTAAATTGCCATAGGCGCGATGTTTGCGGTTCTTACGTATAGCAGCTGCCATATCGGCAATACCTACACCTCGACTGTTTTCGTTGTAGCTAAACAAGGTTGGTAAAGAAGTCCACTTCGTTGCCTCTTCTTTTCTTGGGATTATACTTGGGAATCCATTCCAATCGGCGGTTTTCTTATCGCGAAACTCTAATTTTCCACCAAAAATATTTGGACCAGCTAATGGATCTGCATCATTGATACTCAAACAGCCTTCGGCACCATAGAGTTCAACCCGTGGAGTATGGGAATCCCATACATCAAAGCTTGTGGTTAATGTAACAAGCGCTCCATTGGCAAAATTGAGAATCCCTGAAACATGAGTGGGAACCTCAACCTCGACCTTTTTCCCGTATTTTGGTTGGCTGGTTATGGTGCGTTCGGTAAAAGAAGTTCGAACCGAACCAGATACACTTTTCACCGGTCCCAATAAAGTCACCAAAGCTGTAAAATAATAAGGACCCATATCAAAAAGCGGACCAGCTCCATATTTATAAAAGAACTCCGGG
>JAAYUP010000062.1 GCA_012517635.1 Candidatus Atribacter alterifermentans | reverse complement strand
TGAGAGGACTTGAAAAATTAAACCCAAAATAATATCCACTAATTGCTGGAACCTCTAAATTACATTCTTTGATCAATTTTTTTATAGCACCTCGATGTTCTTTATCAATATCATATGGCCAAACGTGAGGACGTGCTGCATCAAGTTCTATTCCATCGTATCCCAGCCTTGCTGTCCGTTTTATGGCTTCTTCAACTAAATAGGTTGGCACCCAACCACCATGAGGACCAAAAGCATAGGCATGTAAACTGATTTTCATCTAAATATTCTCCTCTCTGTTGATTAAAAATAGTTTTTCCCATTCGAAAATTTTTTACATTTTCCTTTGAACATTAGTATATCCATTTTCAATCTTTTATTTCTTGAGCAATACGCTTGAGATTTCTAAGTCCTTGGATAGCTAAATCCTCTCCCGACTTGGCTAATTTTCTCCATATGGCACATTGTCGATTCAGTTCCTCAAAACTGGGATCAAAGGATTCAATCACTAAAGCACCAGTATAATTGATGCCTTTCAAAGCTTGAAAAAACTCCTTCCACGGCACTAACCCCGTCCCTGGAATCCCTCGGTTACTTTCACAAACATGGACATACCCTAAATAATTCTTTCCACAGATTTCTACTGCTTCTCTAAAGTTGGTTTCTTCTTGAATCATATGAAAGGAATCCAAATGAACTTTGACATTATTAAATCCTACTTCTTGGCAATAGCGAACGGCATCTTCAGCTATGTTTAAAAAATGGGTTTCAAAACGGTTCACTGGTTCAACACAAATTACAACGTCTCCTTTATCTTGAGCATACTTGGCAATTTCTTTCATGCCATTAATTGACCAATCCCATTCCTGTTGGGTTCGTGGTTTACCACTTAAATATCCCCAAGCAGCATAGTTTACTCCGCCATTAATTTTCGATCCCAATTCAACATTGATATCAACAACTTTTTTCATGTATTGAACTCCATTTGCACGAATATCAGGATCAGGTGATATAAGATTGGTATCCTTATTTAAAGTTGCGGTCGTAACTACTTCAATTCCAACTTCAATCACTTTCTCTTTGACTTTCTTAACTGGGAAGGCATATGCATTACTAATAAATATATCAAGGACATCAAACCCCAGTTCTTTCGCTTTAGAAATGACCCATAAATCTTTTTCTGAAAACGATTCGCTCCAGATAAAGGTATCAACTCCAAATTTGAACATTAAAAGTAACCTCCTTTGATATTATGAAATAAAAAGCACTTATATCCTTAATGAAAGATATCACTTATCGATTCATCACTGCTTTTATAACATTGTCACTTCGAGTAGCTACCACTTCAAGACCTTTTTGAATTTCCTCTAAACTAAATCGATGAGTTACAATTGATTTGAGATCGACCAATTCCTTTTCAACTAATCGAATTGATATTGGATAGTCATTGGCATATCGATAAACAGCATTAAGGGTTACTGTTCGATCAAAAAGATCGGAAGCTCGATAAGGATATTCTTTAAAAGGAGGAATACCTACTAGGGTTACCCGACCACCTCGTCTTGTGACCATAGGCGCTAGATGAAAGGTTTCAAAGGTTCCAGCAGTCTCAAAGGTTTTATCAACTCCACGATTATTAGTTAGTTTCATGATTTCTTCTCGAACATCCGTTTTCTCTGCGTCAATTGTAGTAATACGATTTTTAGAATATCTTTTCACAAATTCCAATTTCAAAGGATTAATGTCACTTACATATATCTCGGTAGCTCCCGCAACTAATGCCGCCTGAGTACATAATAAACCAATAGTTCCGGCTCCCAATATTGCAACTGAATCACCTAGCTGGAGGTTTCCAAGCTTCATTGCTTCCACAGCAACAGAGAGTGGTTCCATCAAAGCTCCTTCTTCATAGGAAATTGATTGAGGGAGTGGGAACACAAAATCCTCTTCACTAATCACATAATCAGCAAAGGCTCCATGAACTCCTGGAACAGCATAAAAGACCATATCTGGACAGAGATGATATTCACCTCGTTTGCACCATTCACACTGCCGGCAGGGAATGCCCGGTTCAACAGCTACCCGATCTCCCACTTTAATCTTTTTTACCCCTCTTCCAACTTCCACCACATCCCCAGAACTTTCGTGACCCAATATAAGTGGTTCTTCAACAACCCATCCTGCCAATCGACCATCCCAATAAAAATGAGCATCGGATCCACAAATTCCGACACTTCTAACCTTGACTTTGACTTGATTATCTTTAATTATTTTTGGATCTGGAGTTTCTCGAATCTCAATATTTTTAGGTGCGGTTAAAAAAGCAGCTTTCATAGTTAATTCTCCTTTCTAATTTAATTCATTGGATATATTTTCTCTCCGCTCTTTGGATCAAAAAGTAAAATCCGATCAGCAGGGAATTTTACCCAAATCTTAGAATCTTTTTTGATATCCTTTATCTTTTCTATTTTGGCCTTTACTTTAATATCCCTTGCGACAAGATGAACGACAATCCGATTTCCAATTGGTTCAATAAAATCACTTTGAGCTTCAAAATAACCTTCTTTAGGTTGTGTACTTATTAATATATTTTCAGGACGAATTCCTAATACTACCTCTTGATGACCTTTCCGTTCATCATCAATTGACTGAAATTCCATTTGAAGATTTCCAACTTGAAGAGATGTTTTTTCTTTTTCCCATATCACTTTTTCAATAAAGTTCATTCCAGGGTTTCCCAAAAACCAACCTACAAAACGATTTTGAGGATAATCATAAACAATTTCAGTTTTATCATAATGTAAAATAACACCTAACTGCATCACCGCGATTTTTTGTGCCAGAGACATAGCTTCTGTTTGATCATGGGTTACATAAACAATAGTTTTTCTTGCTTCATTTTGATATCTCTTAATTTTAGAGCGTATTTCAATTCGGTTTCTTGGATCAAGATTTGAAAGGGGCTCATCAAGTAAGTAAACATTTTTATCACTTATAAAAGTATGAGCAAGTGAAACCTTTTGTCGTTCAGCCACATCAAGTCCACGAGCTTTTCTTTTCAGAAGATTTTCAGGGATATCAAAAAAATCGCACATTTCTCCGACTTTTTTGTTAATTTCATGCTGAGTTTTTTTAAGCAATATGAGTGGCATACTTATATTTTCTTGAATAGAGAGGTCATCGTATAAAATTGGAAGTTGAAAAACCATTCCCACTTTCCTCTCAAAAGGACCCAGATTATTTACTTTCTGCCCATCAAAAAAAATCTCACCCTCAGTTGGATTCTCAAATCCAGCAATTAATCTCATCGTGGTTGTTTTTCCACAACCAGAAGGTCCTAATATCGAAGTAACAATACCTTCTTCGATGATAATATTAACATTATTAACTGCGACCACATTCCCTTTAAAAACTTTCTTTAAATTTTTTAACTGAATTTTAGCCACGGTTAAATCCCCCGTCCTATAATTTCACCGGTCTCAGCACTGAAAACCAGAACATCATCTTTCCGAATCATTACATTTATTTCTTCATCTGGTTCAACAATATGGATTCCAGGATGAAATAAGGTTAAAAATTGTTTATCAATTGCTGAAGATATAACTGTATCTGAGCCAATTACTTCGCTAACTATACCAATCGCTTTTAAAAATAAAAAAGTGTCTTTTAATACTTCATTTTGCTGGTTTAAGCTAATCATTTTTGCATCTTCAGGGCGAATTCCTATTGTATATTTTCCTTGATAATCTCTTGTCACTGATTTCTTTAAATGCTGTTTTTGGTCACCAATCTCTATTTGAATTTTATCTCCATTGTCTTTTATCGTTGTTTCTAAAATATTCATTTCTGGATATCCAAAATATTTACCAACCCGAATATTTTTTGGGTTTTCATAGACTTCATTAACATTACCAAATTGAAGAATTTCTCCTTGATCCATGATAATGACTTTATCCCCCATTGAAAGAACATCAATTGGATCTGAAGTTGAAAATATAACCATTCGA
>JAAYUP010000061.1 GCA_012517635.1 Candidatus Atribacter alterifermentans | reverse complement strand
TCTCCCTCCAGGGGCGAGGAAAAAATTTAAGAAGGTGATAACGGGAGTAGCGGATCACGGTTCACCGTTCACGGTATTTTCAGGATAGAGGGGATTGTATAAGTAAAATTTATGATATAAATAAGAATAACAAAAAGGAGGGAGAAATACTTTGAAATTGAATCAAATGGAAGTACTGTCACAAGAAGAAATCCACCTCATCCATAAAGCAACTCTCGAAACACTCGAGCAAGAAGGTGTGGTGGTTTTGAGTGATTTTATTCGAAATTTCCTAGCTGAAAAAGGCTTACCAGTCGACCACAATTCTGGAATAGTCCGAATTCCCTCATCGGTTGTCACTGCCTGCTTGCAACAAGTCCCTTCTTCTTTTCTTCTTTATTCGGTTGATAACCATCCCTGGAAAAGGATTGGACAGGAAGAACCTCTTTTTGCCTGTGGTCATAATGCAGTTTTTTTACTTGATTACCAAACCGGAATCCGAAGAGATTCTACGGTCGAGGATGTTGAGAAATTTGTATGTATTGCTGACCAACTGGATGAAATTGATCTGATTGGCATTCCGGTTATGCCACAGGATACACCGGCTGAATCAACGCTTCTCTACGCCGTTAAGGCTGCCCTCAACAATTCAACCAAACCTCTCTTTTATTCATCGGAAAGCGCTTCTATTAACAAAGCCATAATACAAATGGCCAAAGCAATTAATCGAGAGGTCTCCAGCCGTCCTTTCCTGATAAGCCAACTTTCCCCAACTAGCCCGCTTTTTTGGGAAAAAGGAACGATTGAGGCACTGTATGAGGTCTGTTCAAATGGCATCCCTCTTGCCATTCTTCCCGAACCAATTGCTGGGGCTTCCGCTCCCTACACTCTTGCAGGTCTTTTAACCATGCATAATGCCGAGTGTCTCTCAGGTATTGTCTTTTCTCAACTGATTCGAGAAAAAACACCGGTTATGTATGCGAGTTCTTGGACTGTGTACGATATGCGCTCCAATATGGCAGTTATCGGAACCCCTGAAACTCATATTTTAAGAATTGCCGGTGCTCAGATGGCTGCTTTTTATCATATCCCTTCTCATACGACTGCCCCTAACTCTGATTCCCACTTTCACGATGAGCAAAACGCCTGGGAGAGAACCCTCAGCGCTTTTGTTTCGGCATTAGCCGGTAATCATTTAATTGTTAATGCTGGAATGTTTGCTACTGGTCTCACCATTAGTCTGGAACAGCTTATTCTTGACGCCGAAATCATAGGACAGATAAAACGAATTTTAAGAGGTATGGAAGTAACACAGAATATGATATTTCTCGATGAAATTCGTCGGGTTGGTCAACGAGGAAATTACCTAACTGAAGAATCTACCCTTACCCATTTGAGAAGCGGTCAATTTTGGAAAAGTTCGGTTTCTCTCTTGGATCACTATCAAAATTGTCTAAATTCTGGAAAAACTGATGTCACTTTATCTGCTCATCATAAAATCAATTCCTATTTAAAACGTATTACAGAAAAAAAGCTTTCCAATACTATTCTTGATCAAATAGATCAAATTATCAATTCTTTTGAAGAAAGGAGGGATAAGGAATAAACATCGAAAAAGATTTTGTATAGAGAAAATTCTTTTATAAGGGGTGAATTGTCATGAATAAAAATCAATGGGTTTTAGTAATGGTTCTGTTCATGTTAGTTTTCGTTTTTACTTTCCCAACTTTAGCAAAATCCACGGTGAGCTTTCATAGCTGGATGGCAGCTGAGGTTACCTCGGGAGGAATAAGTGTTTTACAGGAGGCGGAGAAAAAATTTGAAGAGATGAATCCCGATATTGATATTGAAACCATTCCTCTCCCTTATGAAGAAACACCTGACCAATTAGCTATCATGATAGCCGCTGGAAATCCGCCGGATATTACCACTGTTGATGTCATCTGGCTAGAACAGTTGGCAGCCATGGGCGGTTTGGAGCCTCTTAGCGGATACTTTTCCGAAGAATTACTTCAAGACCTTTTCCCAAGCTCTGTTGACCTAGGTCGTGCAAAAGGTGAACAATATGCTCTCGTTTGGAACGATAATCCAAATCTCCTTTGCTATAACAAGGTTCTCATGGAAAAAGCTGGATTTGATCCTGATCAACCACCTTCAACCATGGATGACTTTAATCAGGCCATTGCAGCCATATCCAGTTTAGGAGAAGGTATTTTAGGAATAGAACTGAATATGTCCAAGGATTCATTCTCGGCCGATTATTTACATCCTTGGTTATGGAACTTTGGAGCCGAGGTATTTAACCCAGAAGGAGAGGTTATTCTCAATAATGCTGCTGGGGTTGAAACTGTCGAATGGGTAAATAGTCTTGTGAAAAATAAATATATGGATCCAGGCCTTGGTATTAGGGAAATTCGAGTCATTTTTGCCCAGGAAAAGCTTGGCTTTATGCTGGAAGGACCCTGGATTCGAGGGATTTTGCGTGGTTTAAATCCCCGTCAGGAAGAATTCGATAAAGACTGGGCACTCACTCCTATTCCTAAGGGCCCTGCCATCCCCGATAATGTTCCTTATGGATATTCAAACCCGAGTTCTCACATGTTAGTCCTATCTAAAGACAGCAAAAACAAAGAAGCAGCTTGGAAATATATGGAATTTCTCATCAGCGACCCTGAAATCACTAAGACCTACTACCAAGATACTGGTCTCATGCCTACCCGGATTTCACTCCTCAACGATCCGATATACAAAGATGATCCTTTCGTCAGGCAGGTACTGAATCAGACTGAGTATATGAAAAAGCCGCTTGGCTGGGGACCTCGTTGGGGTCGTGTTGGAGAAATCGTCATGGCAGCAGTCCAAGAAGTAGTTTTGATGGGGCGGGATGTACAAAGCACCTTGGATGAAGCTGTTCGTCAGATCGAAATCGAACTTTCTATGTAGATCCTTCAACAGGGAGAAGAACAGAAATGCGAATTGGCAAAAAGCGAAGCGATAGGAGGCTCTACCTTTTTCTCATACTTCCATCAATAACCATTTTATTCCTTACCATTGGCTATCCCTTGATTAACGGGATCATTCTCAGTTTTCACTATTACCGGCTTACCGATCCAGTACGAGGGATCGTCTTTAACGGTTTACAGAATTTTCGGATGCTGTTGTTTGGAAACCGCATTTTCTGGATAACCCTTTACCGAACTTTTCTTTATTGTATCGGTTCCACTGGGGTATCGTTCTTTTTCGGTTTCCTTATTGCCCTCCTTTTATATGGTCCAATCCGAAATCGGAGTCTCTTCCGTAGCCTGTTTCTTCTCCCTTGGGTCATTCCCTCAACCGTTGTGGCTTTGCTATGGCTTTGGATTTTCAATCCCCAATATGGTATTTTAAACTTTCTCCTGAAAGACCTGGGATTAATCAGCCAATTCCAGTCCTGGCTGATTAATCCCAGCTTAGCTATGCCTTCGGTCATTTTGGCAACGAGTTGGAAATACTTTCCCTTCTTTATGCTGATGCTTTTAGCCGGTCTTGAGACTATTCCCAAGGAACTCTTTGAAGCATCTACTATTGATGGGGCAACTTTTTTTCAACGACTTCGATATATAATTCTACCCAGCCTTAAAGAAATCATTATTATCGTAACTATCTTAGAAATCATTTGGGAATTCCAAAACTTTACCATCATTTGGATCCTCACCAAGGGTGGTCCCGTTTATCAGACGACAACGATGGGAATTCAAATTTATCGGACCGCTTTTCGAAATTATGATATGGGTATGGGTGCTGCTATGGGCTCACTCTCTCTCATTGCCATGCTCATTTTTAGTCTCACTTACATCAAAGCCTTAAAATTCGGGGAAGGTGATTGAATTGTCGTACTACCGAACCATCAGATTCGTATCTGGAACTGTTCAATACCTAGTTATTATTCTTTTACTTGCTGCCGTGATGTTCCCCATTATTTGGATGGTCTCCACTTCATTCAAAGAACATCATGATCTTTTTGAAACACCACCACGTTGGATTCCTCGTAATCCAACGACGAGTGCTTATCAACGAATTTTCATCTCCCGAGCTGGGGCTGGAGGGGTTAATTTTCTAACCTATTTTAAAAATAGCTTAATTGTATGTAGTGCAACCGTTTTTTTCTGCATCCTCTTGGCCATTTTTTCTGGATACGCCCTCTCCCGTTTTCACCGGCGAGGGAGAAAAAGCCTATTCACTGTTATTCTCATGACTCAGATGTTTCCCCTTCCTATGTTTTTAATTACTTTTTACATCATGTTTATGCACTTGAAACTTTTAAATACCTATACCGGTTTGATTATTGCCTACACAAGTTTCTCCTTGCCCTTCTGTATTTGGATGATAAAAGGGTTTTTCGATAAAATCCCCATAGAGCTCGAAGAGGCAGCCTTGATCGACGGTTGTAGCCGAATGAGTGCTCTTTGGCGGGTCGTCATTCCGTTAGTTTCTCCGGGTATTGTGGCTATTAGTATTTTTGCATTTTTGTCTGCCTGGGATGAGTTTATGTTCGCTCTTACCCTGATGTCTCAAGATGCGATGCGAACTCTACCGCCTGGGATTGTTCTTTCTTTTGTGGGGGAATTTGATGTTCGCTGGGAGGATATGATGGCAGCCAGCGTGGTTGCGACCCTTCCGGTCTTAATTGTTTTCTTAATACTCCAAAAATATCTGGTCGAAGGACTCACTGCTGGAGCGGTTAAGGGATAAAAATATTTTCTTTTTAAATAACGAACTTTTAGTATGATAAATTTTACCTGGCACATTGCGGACAAGAGCTTGGGACTTGCAACTTAAACTCGACCTCATTACTTTGGATCCCATTCACTATAATAAAAACCTGATAGGTATCTTTCATGAGTTGAGGAACACGAGCATCAATGGTGGTATCCGACCAGGTTATAATCTCACCCTCAAAAATTTTATCATCTCCTCTTTCAAGAATCAGGAGACTTTGCTCTTGTACAGCACCAAATCCTGAACCGGTAATGGTAATTTTCGTACCCGATAGTCCTGATTGAGGAGAAATTGTATTAATGTGTGGTAATGGAATTGGCGAAGGTAAAATTGATGGAGTTGGTTGTATTGCTTGGGGTAAACATCCAGAAAAAATAAGAAACATAATCAATATTACCTTAAAAAGCAAAAAAAACCGCTGTTACTTTTACAATAATTCCTCTTCGTTTTTTCATGTTGAATTATAAACAACAGAGTGAACGCAAGGCAATTTTTAATGATTACATTTTTAGGCAAAACAATAAAAAAAGGAGTTCATAATGAACCAATTCTTGCGGAGAAACAGAAAAACCACAGATTCCAACAAACCTCTTCCCTTTTCTCGCTGAGGTGTTTTTGATCATATCATTTACACCCTCTACGCTTCAGAACTGGACTTTCTTTCCCCACCCGGAAAAACTTCGAACACCCTCTTTGAAAAAGGGTTTTTTTTCCAGTTCTCCTGGAATTAATTCCTTAGAACCCTTGGTTTACAAAAATATGATATCTTTTCATTATTAATAAGTCAAACTGTTATTGACTCTTAACTGGATCTCAATCGATTTTTATACTCACTATGAATAGAAACGTGATCATTTAAAAAATGATCATTCCAACCAATCCCAAAACAACAAGTAAATAAATGGGATTTAAATTTTTAAAAAGCATAAAAACAAAGAATGCGGCTAAGGAAAGCAAATAAGAACGAATATTATAGAAGCCACCAGCAGACATAATAAAAATGATTCCACCGATTTCTCCAACAACACCACATAAAATACCAAGCATGAGTTTTTTAACCAGCCCAATTTGTACAAAATTTTGATAAAAAATTGCAATCAAAGTTATAATGGTTAATGGTGGTATGATAATTGCCAAGCAAGAAAAAATAGAACCCTAAACTCCTTTAGTCTTATAGACAATGTAGGTTGCCATGCAAATCATGAGTGAGCCTGGTACAATTTGGGATATAGAATATATTTCCATAAATTCTTCCAATTTAAGGTATTTTTTCTTATCCACCAATATCCTTTTTAACAAAGGAACCATAGCAATACCGCCATCTACGATAAAAACCGAAACGTACAAAAAATTGAGAAAAGATCAAACACAACTTTAAGCTGATTTTTTTCTTCCATTATTATTGCACTTTTACTCAGTAAATTTGTTGAATATAAATTATTTTTTTAGCTAACAACGTGATACGCTAGCTTGAATTTCTTTCTTTGGCTAAAAATATTACTTTTTGCTTACTAAAAACAAAGAGTAACAGAATGAATGCATTCGAATAGAACGAATGTATTCCGATTTTACGATATTTTAAAGATGAGGGTCTATCCTGTAAACTACAACAGGATAGCAGCCTACGGCGTAAGATGAAAAAAATTGTAAAAGACAAAAACTGAGAGGATAGACTACTTGAGTTTTCAT
>JAAYUP010000060.1 GCA_012517635.1 Candidatus Atribacter alterifermentans | reverse complement strand
AAGCAGCATGAGGGTCTATTAAACAATTTAAAGAGGATAACAAGGCATCCCCGGAAATTATTTGCTCTGCTATTTGAGACTAGGGTGCGGCTGGTGGGGTTCGTTATCCAGGAAACTGGGTTCACTCGGGTTCTTGAAATGCCGCCCTGGTTTTTTTATTGTCCCTGCCAATGATATAGGGACGAGGTACATATACATGATACGCATCATCCTCGTCTATATCTTTCATAAAGGGGAAAAATCCTTTATGACTCAACTCTCACAGATCTTGCAGCATTATAATCAAGAATGAGGGTGAGGGTATCCTATTCGTATAAAAAAGGAGTAATGAGATTGTTTTCCTTGAGCCACATCAATAATTTTTTAAAAATTCAAGAATCAAGACCTGACCCTAAGATTCTCGATGGGATTGGAGCCTTTCTCTGATATTTCCTTGTCCTACGCGTACTATTACTATTGAGCCATAAGAATCTTAATACCAAATAATATAAACCCCTTCTTAGTCATCGAAATATTTGTCCCTCAATTTTACACTACTCAGTGGACACCAAATATTTCCTTGACACTTAATCCATTCTAATTGCATATTTATCCCACCTTATGAAATTTGAATTATAGCTTACACCTTTTACACGGCACATATCCAGCCTCAATCGCTTCTTCCCTTGTCTTAAAAAAGACCTTATTTTTCTCTTTCATATCGTTCACCAAATTATAGTAGTAATGATGAAATTTCATACTGTTCCGCTTTCCGACATACGGATAAATGATATCACCGGATTCAATGTTTGCATTTCCTTCAAATCCCCATAATCCTCTATTCCCCTCCCGTGCTTTGGTCTGGAGCGGTAAAAATAGTTCCTGATGGGTAATATTCGGTGGGATGGTCATGATCTGGGCATATCCGTTTTCAATAAGCCAGGCATTGACGAAAATGCCATCAACATAAACGTAAGCGAGGATCCTGCCGTATTTGTCCCGCTCTTGCGCGTCGAACTCGAGATAAATCTCTTTTCCTTCCACTAATTTTCTATTCGCTTCATAGGCTTCTTGGGCGTATGGGTCTGGTATGCCATTGTGAAACTCTGGAGTGTCTATACCGATATAGCGGACCTGTTCTCCGTTTGATAATTCGATGGTATCGCTGTCAATGACTCTCGAGACCTCGTAGGTTTGTGCAATAGTTGGAAGAGTGAGCAGGGTGATCAACGTGATGATAATGAAAATCTTATTCAATTATCTTTCTCCTGATTTTTTACTTTTCTTCCACAGCTACTGACCAATTGCCTATTGCACTGATAGTTAAGTAGTATTCACCTGGCTTATGAAAATATGAAACATCTGAACATGGTTCCGTTGTGTTGGCTGCCATATCAAAAAATGAAAATGCGTCCTCGTTTTTGGGATATACGTATATCTGAAGCAACATACCTTTGTTTGTCCATCTGATTCGCCATTCATCTGATTTGATGGTAAACTATTCAGTGTTTTTGATGCCATTTCCATTCCATGATTTGATTACTTTCCATGATTCGTCATGTAATTTAGTGGATTCAGAATCACCCATTTTTAATCGTGCGATTTCAATCATTTCCGAGAGGAAATCGATGGCTTTTTGATAATTCCCCTTTTCGTAAGCCTCTTGAGCTTTGTTACCAAGGATGCTGAAACCATCAGATGCGAAAGAGGAGGATACATTAATAAATAACGATACTATCATAGCAAATACTATCATCAGTAAATATTTTCTCATATTTTCAACCTCCATTATTATTAAGTTATGGTACCTGTCACCAAATTTATTAAGTTATTATAAAAAAGGTGGGTTAAGTTTCTTCCCCACCTTTTTTAAATTATTTGGTGCCTAGCATTTAAGTTAGAAACTTGAAGCACTCTTTGTTTCTCATTGAATTCAATGAGTTGCTGTAAAAGCTCTAAGCCTATATTAATGAGAGTAGCCTTGGTTTTT
>JAAYUP010000059.1 GCA_012517635.1 Candidatus Atribacter alterifermentans | reverse complement strand
GCTTCATAACAAAAAATGGGAAAAATTGACTGAAGAATTAGAAAAAAACCAAAACGACTTAGCCGCAACTCTCCAGCAAAAGCTTTATGAAGGATTGAAGAGAACTCTACAACTCCCGTTTATGGAAAATTTAAACACTGAAAAACCTCTTCTTAACTTAGACAGTCCTAAGCAAATGTTAGAAGCTCTCCAGCAGTTGGGTATTCCTTTAAAAAGCACTTCTCATGAAGAATTGTCTCAATTAAGCCGTCAATTTCCAGTTATTCAAGCCCTCATCGATTATCGCAAAGTAACCAAAGTGCTCCAATCTTTTGCCAGTGCTCTCCCCAAATATATCCATCCGATTACTAATCGAATACATCCTGATTACTGGCAAATTGGAACTGCTACCGGGCGTTTTTCCTGTCGGAATCCCAACCTACAACAAATTCCTCGAGACCAGGTTTTTCGAGAATGTTTTATTCCATCGGAAGGGAATCTCCTTATAATCGGTGATTACTCTCAAATCGAACTTCGTGTTGCGGCAGAAATTAGCCATGATCAAAGAATGATCGATGCCTTTCAACAAAACCAAGACATTCATTGTCTAACCGCCTCCCTTTTAATTGGAAAAGATATCAACAAAGTGACCAAAGAAGAAAGGCAAGCTGCCAAAGCAGTCAATTTTGGTCTCTTGTATGCAATGGGAGCTCGAGGTTTACAGCTTTATGCTCAAAATTCTTACGGGGTTGAGATGACTAATCAACAAGCTGTTGATTTCCGTCAACGTTTCTTTGAAGTTTACCAGGGCATCGCTTCCTGGCAAAAAGAACTCGGTACCAGCCGCCTCAAGGAAATTCGAACTCTTAATGGACGATTACGAATATGGGAAGATCGTCCTAAAATTACTGAGCTCTTTAATACTCCAATCCAAGGAACAGCAGCCGATATAATGAAACAGGCTATGGCAATGTCATTTCCTTATTTAAACAGAAATAATGTTCATCTCATTGGGACGGTCCACGATGAAATTCTTCTTGAATCACCTCAAGAAAAAGCTCAAGAAATATCAGATTTTTTGAAAGAAACAATGATAAAAGCTGGAAAAAAATTCATTCAACAAGTACCCATAGAGGTAGACATTGCTATTGCAACAAATTGGTCTGAAAAGTAATACTTTGAAGAATTATTGAGAAAGGAGAAAGAAATGTCGGTTTGTGAACATATTGAATTTCAATGTCCAAACTGCAATTCACCGCAAACAATTGAGATTTGGAGATCAATTAATACTCAGGAAAACCCTGAATTAAAAAAAGAGCTTTTTGAAGGAAGAATTAACGTTTTTCATTGTCTTGAGTGTGACTTCGAAGGAAGCCTTCCAGTAGACTTACTTTACCATGATGTTGAAAATCAATTTTGCGTACAGTTTTTTCCTTTTGAATGGGTACTTGATGATGCATTCATCAAACGTTTTCGCTTTCAAGATGGAAATGTGGTTTTTACCTTTCAAAAGAATATTGAAAACTTACCTTCTTACCTGCGGAATTTCCAAATTACTTTTAATATGAATGAAATGATTCGCTACATCATTTTCTTGGAAAAAGTCCTACATGTTAAACAAAAGAAGTGAAAACAAAAAAACCACAGACCCCAACAAACCGTCCAACTTTAATTTTTTCTTAAGGGAATTCGAGCTCTCCAATCCCCTGTAGGAACATCAGGCTCGCGCCCTCAGTTCTTAAAGTTTTCCAATTTCTCGGAATCTGTGGTAATTATATTAAACAACAAATTTCATAAAATGTCAAGATCAAATTGCCAATTTTTTTGGCAAAATTAAGATAAAAAATCGGCTAAAAATAGTAAAAAGGAGCATATCGATTATGGCTAAGAAATACCTTACTCGAGAAGATTCAATTAAATACCTCAATGAAGCTTTTTATGGTCACCTGGCAACCGTTCACAATAATCAACCTTACCTGGTTCCAGTCAATTATGTGTATCATC
>JAAYUP010000058.1 GCA_012517635.1 Candidatus Atribacter alterifermentans | reverse complement strand
TAAAATATTTTGTACATAGCTGTCTTCATATCCCGACCAGCTCACTGGTCTTATTATTTTTTCTTCTTGATCAATCAAACCGATCCAGACTAAACGGAAACCTCCATCTTGAACCGCGATTCTGCAAATTTCATCAAATAATTGTTGACGATCTCGTACTCTAACAATAGTTTGATTCACTTGACTAAGCAGTCGATACAATCGATTAACGGGGTTGATTTTATTTTCCATTCCTTTTCCTCAACTTAAATTAAAATATGGAAAATGGTAATGAATAATGTAATAATAAATTCATATTTCAGAGTGAATTTGCTAATTTATATTCATTCATTACAAAAATTATAAAACAGGTTTGAAAAAAGACAAAGAAAAAATATTTTTTAATTCAAATTGAAATTTAAATAATAGAACTAAAAGAAATGTTACATTATGTTCAAAGACTCATTTATCTATTTGGAAAGAGTAAAAAACCCGCGAAAGGTTGTTGAAAGAGTTGTCAGAAACTAAGAAATTGATTTTTTATATTGAAGATGAAAAAGATTTATCAGAAATGGTAACCCTTTACCTTGAAAAAGAGGGATACTCAGTTTGCCATTTTTTTAGTGGCGAAGCCTTCCTTGATAAAATTTTTTCCCAACAACCAGATCTTATTTTATTAGATCTGATGCTTCCAGGAATTGATGGAATGGAACTTTGCCGCTATTTAAAAAGAGATCCCAAACTCAATAAAATTCCAATTATCATTTTAACTGCAAAAGACGATCCTATCGACGTTGTGTTAGGCTTGGAAACAGGCGCAGATGATTATATAGTGAAACCTTTCCATCCCCGTGAATTATTAGCTCGCATAAAAGCAGTACTTCGAAGACGTTTATCTGAATCTACCGCCGATCATTCTCTTTTAAAAATAGGATCTCTTATTCTCGATGCTGACAATCTTACTCTCATCATTGGTGAAGATCTTATTCCCCTTTCCTGGAAAGAATATCGAATCTTGGAATTTTTAGCAAAAAATAAAGGGAAAATCATCACTCGAGAGCAAATTTTAAATTATGCTTGGGGAACCGACGAATTCATAACTGATAGAACTGTCGATGTGTATATTGCCAATATTAGAAAAAAATTAGGTCAACACGGTGAAAGAATAGTTACTATTCGGGGAGTAGGATATAAATTAGATGTTGAATGACTTATTATCACAATCTTTACAGGATAGACCCTCATGCTGCTTTGCAGCACCAGATGAGGATGAAAACTCAAGTGGTCTATCCTCTCAGTTTTTGTCTTTTACAATTTTTTTCATCTTACGCCGTAGGCTGCTATCCTGTTGTAGTTTACAGGATAGGATAAAAGTGAATTTTCAAAATAAATACATTTCATATGATAGATTGTATACCCTTAGGTGAAAAAAGTTCTTTCATAAAAGCTGTTATCGATCGAATAACAGTTTAAATATTCGATTAATATTGTGTAATATACTCAATGGAGAAAAATGAAAACCAAAAAAGAAAAAGGGGTTAAAACAGCCAATGATGGATGTGTGATGGATCCAATAAATCTGGGTACTGATCAATTCATTGAGCTCGTTTATATTATAGTTCATCGGTTGTATCAACTTCCCATCAGAAGTTATTCAACTTAAATCTTTTTTTAATTTTCAATGAATTTTATTAAAAAAAGAGGGGATTTAAATGGATTTTAAAAATAAAACAGTTGTTGTAACCGGTGGTGCACAAGGAATTGGGAAAGCAATTTCAAAAATGTTTCTTTTAAAAGGAGCTTGGGTCTCATCTTGGGATATTGATCAGGAAGCGCTGATAGAATGTAAAAATGAATGGCAAAATTTTCAGTCTTTTTTCCCTTGCCAATGTGATGTATCCAATCCCGAAAACATAAAAAATTCAGTGAGTCTTTTAGCCCAAAAGCGTCACTCTATTGACATATTAATTAATAATGCTGGGATTTCAAATAATAAACCAATCGAGGAGCTTAAACCTGATGATTGGGATCGGGTATTAAACGTCAATTTAAAAAGTATCTATTTAATGGTCCATTTCTGCCTTTCGTATTTATTTCCTGGTTCAGTTATCATTAATATGGCTTCGACTCGAGCTTTTATGTCTGAACCAAACACTGAAGCCTACTCTGCTTCAAAAGGAGGAGTGATTGCCCTCACACACGCCTTAGCCATATCACTAGCTTCAAAAAAAGTTCGGGTAAATTCCATTAGCCCCGGTTGGATCGAAACTAGAGATTGGAAAAAGAAAAGTCAGGAAGAAACTCCAATTTTAAGGACCATTGACCATCAACAACATCCAGCTGGAAGAGTTGGTATACCAGAAGACATCGCTCATGCTTGCTTATTTCTTTCTTCTTCCGAAGCCAGTTTTATAACTGGAGCAAATCTTATTGTAGATGGGGGCATGACGATAAAAATGATATACGCTGATTGAGCCTTAATTAAAATAATTTAGAAAAAATAACATTTATCAGTTTTAAAAAGGAGGAAACGTTCTGTGGACATAATCGATATTTCGATGGTCATATCACCAGAAATGCCTACCTATAAAGGGATAATAGAGAGAAAACCAGTTATCGAAGTTACCAATACCATCGATCAAGGTTCGAATGAATCGCGGCTATCTATCTTGTACCATACCGGCACTCATGTTGATGCACCCTTTCATATGCTTCCCCAAGGAAAAACGATTGATCTCTTTCCTTTACACCATTTTGAAGGAAAGGCTTTCGTATTAGAACTTTCAAATTTGGAAAAAATCGAGGCCGAACACCTTCTCCCCTATGAAACCCAAATAACAACTGTCGACTTTCTATTATTAAAAACCGATAATTCATTTCAACACCTTCATCCAAAAAAATTTGTTTTTCTTGGTGAATCAGGAGCACGTTTTCTTTCTAAAAAAATTTTAAAAGGTGTGGGTATCGATTCTCTCGGTATTGAACGAGAACAGCCCCAACACCCTACTCACCGTTTATTATTAGAAAAAGACGTTCTCATCTATGAAGGACTAGTATTATCTCATGTGAATCCTGGTTTCTATTGGTTCTCTGGATATCCCTTAAAAATAAAAGCCGCGGATGGTTCACCAATCCGAGCCTTTCTGAGGACAATCTCGAATGAATAATGAAAAGTTATTTATTTTCTTTGGTGCAACTGGTAATCTATTTACTGAAAAAATTTTTCCCGCTTTTTACCATCTCATCCGTCGAGGAAAAATTGATAACTTTCACATACTGGCAATTGGCCGTCGCTTTAGAGATGAACAATCCTACCAATCTTTTCTTCGCCAGTCTCTTTCAAACAAAATTCCCAACCTCGATTACTCTGTTTTAGATCGTCTTTTTCAAAAAACCGATTATTATCAAGGGGATGTCGATGATCCTCAACCCCTCATGTCTTTTTTAACTGAATATCATCTCATAAGTTATCAAGAAGTTCTCTTCTATTTGTCAACACTCCCATCAATTTATACTCGAGTTCTTCGGCTGATTGAAAGGATAAATGAGCATATCCCATCAAATATTCCAAAAAAAGTTATTATTGAAAAACCCTTTGGTTTCGATAAAAAGAGCTTTATTTATTTAAACCAGCTTTTTAGTCGGTTAGCCCCGGAGAGAAATATTTTTTATGTCGACCATTACTTAGGAAAAGATACCGTTCAAAACATTATTGTTTTAAAAGCCGAGAATTGGTTTATCGAAAATTTACTCTCAGCGGGATATGTTAAAGAAATTCATATTGTGGTTAGTGAAAAGGAGGGGGTTGGTTCCCGTGGTCAATTTTATGAAGAAACTGGAGCGATACGTGATATCTTCCAAAACCACCTCCTACAGCTTCTTTCTTTGGTTGCTATGGATATCCCCCCTCTCTGTCAAGAAGATAAAATTGAATGTTCTTCTTTTTTGAATTCAATGCAACAGAAAAAGATAGAAGTTATTCAAAATTTAAAATTACCCAGTGCTAAACAGGTTTTTCTCGGACAATACCAAAGCTACGCTCAAGAGATCTCTAACCCTTTTAGTAAAACCGAAACTTTCATTCGTCTTCCTCTATATATTTCGAGTAAACGTTGGTCGGGTGTTCCCTTCTGGATCATTACTGGGAAAAAGTTAGCTCAAAAAATTTCTTATATTGAGATTGTCTTTCATTCAACAACTTCAAACGAAAACCGATTGATCATAGAAATTCAGCCGGAGGAAAAAATTGATCTGGTAATTCAAGTAAAAATTCCAGGTATGGGCTTATCCTCCTCTCCAGTTCACCTTAATTTTAATTCTTTAGGAACCTTTGGAATAAATAGTCCTGAAGCCTATGAAAACATACTCATTGATTGTTATCGAGGAGATAAAACCCTTTTTTCGAATTCCCAATTTATCCTTCACTCTTGGGAAATCGTTGATAAGTTAAAGGAACTCATTTGCAAAGAACAAGTTCAAGTGGAAAAATATGCTGACAACTATTATCATGCTGAAGAATTTATAAATTTAAAAAAATAATACAAAAAAACTGCTAACTGGGGTTTTTTTCTCTGATACTGAACTTACCCTTTTGAACTTTTTCAAAAACTGGATTTTCAAAATCAAGATCGCTAATAAAATTCTGGCACTCAATGTAATTATCATCGAAGAAAATTTTTGAGAGCGCAAACCCTTCAAGGGTTTTATTACTATCACGATATAAAAGACCGATTGACTCAATACGATTCCCATTTGTAGAAAGAACTTCGACAGTATCAATTAATTGGAAGTCTTTGTTGTCGAGGTTGATATATCCCTTATTGGCTTTGAGAGTAGTTTTGATCTCCCCTTTTTCGTCAAAAACAACAAGCTTTACACCATTTGGGCAATTTGCACGTGATGTTTGTTTGTTCAACCTCATTTCTTCCGCTTCCAGCGTCCAAGAAAGAATTCCTTTTTCCCAACCTCTTAGAATACCACCAGTTATAATAACCGGCGGTTCTTCTGGGACTTCCGGGTTTACTTCAGTCTCTTCTGAAGTCTTCGTCTCTTCTATTGATGGTTGGGATAGAATTAAATTAAAAACAATAAAAAAGGCAATAGTTATAACTAATGTTATAGTAACCAGTTTTATCCACATATTTTTATTGAGAGAATCTGAAAATAATCATTTTCTCTTTTTACCCTTTCAGTTTTTACTATCTAAAAAAATCGACTAAGATTTATTTCATTCTTATTCCTAAGATTTCTTAACAAGGAAAAAAAAATGACAAAAAAAATTAAAAACTCCCCTCACCCTTAGATACTAAAAATTCGGAGCAAGGGGACAGATTTGCTAAGATACCACAGGTTATTTTTCCAACTCATACGGCCAGCAAGCCAAACCACCATCCATTACCTTGACATGATTAAATCCATTCGATTTCAATATTAATGAGGCTTCATAACCTCTTAAACTCACTGCACAAAAGACAATTATCTCTTTATCCTGTGGTAATTCATTTAATTTTTGTTTAAGGATACCCAGAGGAATGAGAGTGCTCCCTGGAATCCTTACTTGTTGATATTCCTTAGGCGTTCTTACATCTAAAAGGATAAAATCCTCATTTCTCTTTCTTTTCTTTTCCACTTCAAATGCTGAAATTCCTATCATCGATCTATTCAGTTTGTTCCGAATAACATTAGCCGCAACACAGACATTATCAATTGCTGAAGCATAAGGAGGAGCATAGGGTATATCAAGCATCGATAAGTCCTCTATGGAACCCCCATAGTAAAGAGCTGTTGCAACAGTATTTACACTTTTCATTATATCTCCAGTTCCAATAAACTGACCTCCTAATATTTTTCCACTCCGTTTATCAACAATAATTTTAGTAATGACCCGTTTTGCACCAGGATAATAATGAGCTTTATCGGGAGCTGGTACTAAAGCGTATTCTGCATCAAAACCCAAATCCCTCGCTTGTTTCATTCCTAAGCCGGTTCGCGATACAGTATAATCGAAAAGTTTAAAAACAACTGAATTTAATCCACCTCGAAACACTTCTTGACCACCAGCAATGTTTATAGCTACTGTTCGACCCTGTTTATTGGCAAGAGAACCCATAGGCATATAAGCATTCTTCATACAAACTAAATTTTCAATCTCAACACAATCTCCTGCAGCATAAATAAATGGATCGTTTGTTCTCATAAATAAATCAACTTTTATGCCACCAGTCTCTCCAATTTCTATACCTGATTTTTTGGCTAAGACGGAATTAGGACGAAATCCGGTTGCAATAATAACGGTATCGGTATCGTAAATACCCTTATTTGTTACAACTTTTTTAACTATCCCGCCTTCTCCTTCCAGTCGAATTATTTTCTCTTCTACCCGTACATTAACCCCTTTTTCCTGGCAATAACGTCGTACCAATATTCCCAAGTCTTCATCAAGAATGGGGAGAATTTCTGGTAACATTTCTATGACAGTTACTGATAGACCACTTTTTACCAGACTTTCGGTCATTTCCATTCCAATCAAGCGACCACCGATGATAATCGCTTTTTTGGCCATTTTCTCTTTTATAATCCATCGTATAGCCTCGGCATCTTCAATACCATGGAGAGTATAAACATGGGATAAATCCATACATCCCAATTCCATGCCAGGATGCTCAACATCTATTGCCTTTATTGGTGGTATCATTACTTTTGCTCCAGTAGCAAAAACCAAGTAATCATAAGGTAAGGTTTTTATCTGATTATTATCGTGGTTTTTTATTTCAACTTCTTTTTTTAATCGGTCAACCTTGATGGCTTCTGTTCGATTAAACACTTTCACATTTTTAGTTTTTTCAAAAAAATCAGGATCGCGCAATACACCTACCGGAGTTTCCATTAATTCTCGCTGTTCTTTTATGTCCTCACAAATATAATAAGGAAGACCGCAACCCGCATAGGATAAAAATTTACCTTTTTCAATGATCGTTATTTCCGCCTCAGGGTCTAATCTTCTTAGTTTCGCAGCTATTTTTGGACCAGCAGCAACTCCACCAATAATGACAACTTTTTTTGCCATTTTTTATCACCTCTATTTTTTTATTGAGTCAACCAAATACATCGATTATGAACGTGTTTTCATATCCATTACATTGTTATAAATAGCACCCAAGCAGTAAAGAGCCACACCACCAATAATGATTACTAATCCACCAATAGCTCCATGAATATTTTCAGCTATTTTCCAACTCGTCCCAGGCATCATTGTAGATGATTCATTAGGCAGGTTGGACGCAGTGAGAAAACTTAAAAATCTGCTCATTCCAAATAACGTGAAAACAATAATAATAATTCCAAATACTAGGGCTATAATTCCAACAATTTTTAAAAAAGTACCCATTGGAACCCCTCCTCAATTTCCTTTTTTTTATTGTATCAAAATGTTTTTCACTCGCAACTAAGGTTTACTATCTCTATCGATATTTTTTAAATGATGTTTCTTTTCGCTTTAAAAATAAATGACTTTGAGATTGGAATCACATCATAATTAAAAAAGAAACTCAAAAAGGAATTTTCAAATAATTATGAATTATTCCGATTAAAATAAGAATTTTATATTGAAAATTTATGAGTATCTCAGAACAAAAGAAATTATTTAGTCTTTTTTGGAAGAAAAAGGGCTTTTTCTTCAACTTCAAATTAGGATTCCTTACACATCATTTAAAATACTTTCTCACTAAAAACGGTTATAATCTTTAGGTAAATTTTTTTAAATAGTATATTTTCTTATAAATGTTATAATTATCACATATTGACTCACAATTCTTTCTATAATATAAATGATTCAAGGGTAAAATAAAGTAATTCTTTATCTTTTGATAAGCGGGGTAATAAATGTGACTCATTTATGCTATCACTCTTCTTTTTTTTCTAAAACCTTTATAAACGAAAAATATGAGTTGATTTTTACCCTTTGAACACAAGACTTAAAATGAATTGCTGTCAAAATTTGAGGAGGTGATATTCTACAAAAAATAAGCATCCTAAATATTAGACTTCTTGGGAAATTATAAGTAAGTTTTTTTGGGAGGGAGAAACATGATAAAAAAAAGAAAAATATGGTTATTTATTCCTCTGATTTTTGTTCTATCCTTTGCTTTCGGAGTGTTTGCTCAGGAAGGAGGACCCCCATACACGGTCGGTTTGAGTAATGGCCCCTTTACCCATAGCTGGCGTGTACAGATGATTGAAAGCGTTCAACAGGAATTCGAGTTTTACAAAGAACAAGGGTTGGTTGACAAGCTGATCATCCAAAATGCCGGTCCCGATGTTAATACCCAGATTGCCCAAATTCGTAATCTTATTTCTTCCGATGTTGACTTGTTACTCATTAACCCGAATTCTTCAACAGCCCTAAATCCAGTCATGGAAGAAGCTCAAGAAGCAGGGATCACAGTTGTTGTATATGACATGCCAATTGATAATGAAAAAGTTCTTGATGTTTTTATGAATCAAGATTGGTGGATGGCCCCTCTAACTGAATGGTTTTGTGAAAAGCTTGGTGGAAAAGGAAATATAGTATATATCAGTGGAATTGCCGATCAGCCCGGAAACATCGAAAGAGACTTATCCGCCGAAAAGGTATTGGCCAAATATCCTGATATTAAAGTCTTAGCGAAGGCAAATGGAAACTGGGATCAAGCAGCTGCCCAACAAGTAATGAGCGACCTTTTGGCATCTTTCCCTCAAATAGATGGAGTTCTAACCCAAGATGGAATGTCTTTGGGGATTATTCGAGCCTTTGAAGCCGCCGGAAGAGAAATTCCAGTGATCACTGGTGAAACCCAAATAGCTTTTATTAAAAAATGGAAAGAAATGAAAGACTCCACTGGTTTTGATACAGTTGGAATCGTAAATCCTCCAGGTTATGTTAACAATGCCCTCGGCATTGGTTTGCGACTTTTACAAGGGAAAAAGCTGAAAGATGAAGTCTTAGTCAATGGTCACATTATTTACATGAAACCCAATCTCATTGTTGATAATAATAATATTGATGAAATTTATGAACAATATAAAGACTGGGCTGATTCCTATTACGTGAATTCCTGGTATACCCAAGAAGAACTTGACGCTCTCTTCGAATAACAAAATATAAAATTTTAAGTTCAGGGCTGGTATAACCAGCCCTGAACTTAAATACTGGATTCAATTCATGTCGTTCATTCTTGAAGCAAAAAACCTAAAAAAAAGTTTTGATGGGGTAGTCGCTCTCTCTGATGCTAATTTTACTCTTAACCAAGGAGAAATTTGTGGCCTTGTTGGAGCGAACGGTTCTGGTAAAACGACCTTTGCACGAATAATCAGTGGCCTCATCCATCCTGATTCTGGTCAGCTCTACCTTTATGGGTCCCTAATTCATTTAAAATCACGCCTTGAAGCCGAAAGACTTGAGATCTCGATGGTTCATCAGAATCTCAGTCTGATACCGGAAATGACGGTTTGGGAAAATATCAATTTGGGAAGAGAGTCCACAACCTCCTTAGGAATTCTTAAAAAAGAAGAAGCTCTCAATAAAGCAATTAAAGCTCTTCAGGAACTGAAGGTCAATATTTCACCATATGATAAAGTATCCCAATTGGCCCCCTCAGAAAAGCAACTCTTAGAAATCGTTAAAGCCTTTTCCCGTCATCCAAAAATTTTAATTCTTGACGAGCCAACTGCTTCTTTGGGTTTCAAACAAGTTGAAATATTATTTGAAAAATTAAATCAATTAAGGAAAGACCGAGTATCGGTAATCTTTATTTCTCATCGAATTTGGGAAATAACCAAAATCTGCGATCGGATCGTTGTGTTCCGCAATGGAAAAACCGTTGGAGAAGTTGATTTCCTTCAGCAACCAAGAGATGAAAAGCTGATCATTCCACTTATTACTGGGAAAAAAGAAAATGAAAAAGAAAAAAACATCCACGAAAAACGGCCTTATCGAAGCTTTGAAAGTCATCAAATTGTTTTAGAAGTGGATAATCTTTCAAAAAAAGAAAAACTCCATCATGTTTCTTTCAAAATTCGAGAAGGAGAAATCGTTGGATTAGGGGGTTTGAATGGTCAAGGTCAAGAAGAAATCCTTCTCATCCTATCTGGCTATCTGAAAAAAACCTCTGGGAAAATTAAAATGAACAATCAAGAAGTGTTCATCAAAAACCCTAGTCAAGCAATCGAGCGTGGAATTTTTTTAGTACCAGGTGACCGTCAAAAAGAAGGACTTTTTCTTAATCATAATGTTTTCACCAATCTTATTTATCCTCAGGTTGCACTGAAAAAGCAAAGGTTCCTTCTCCCCTTAAAAGATCTGTATCAAACAGTCTCGACAGCAATCCAAACGATATCACTCATACCTCCCGACCCAAGAAAATTAACCTCTCATCTCAGTGGTGGGAACCAACAAAAAGTTGTCGTCGGCAAATGGTTATCTCTTTCTCCTAAAATTTTATTACTAAATGATCCAACTAAGGGAGTTGATATCGAAACCAGAAGAAATCTTTATAAAATAATTGCAGATTTATCCAATCAAGGTGTTTCAGTCTTGCTTTATGCCAGTGATAATGAAGAACTAATTGCGAATTGTGATCGTGTTTTAATAGTTTTTGAAGGACAAATTGTTGAAGAAATTTGTGGTGATGGAATCTGCGAAGAAAATTTAATTGCTTGTTCGCTACGAGTACAATAACTCAATAAAAAAGAAATTTATTATAGGGTAGTTGGTACAAATGAAAAATCGACTAAAATGGAAAGTTATATACCAAAATCCTTCTTTCCCAAGCTTCCTCATTTTAATTGCCATTATTATTCTTAATGCTTTCCTTCAACACAACTTCTTTACTTATCGAGCTTTTAAATCAAATTTGCTTACCTTTGCTCCTCTCATTTTAACTGCTGTTGCTCAAGGATTAGTCATTTTAGTCGGCTGTGTTGATCTTTCTTTAGGTGCTACTATATCTTTGATAACTGTGCTCATGGCATCTCTTATGGGTGATTCATTATTCAGTATGTTCATCGTCGTGCTTATCGGGTCAGGATTGGCGCTTTTAATGTGCTTTATTAATGGTTTTATCATTAGTTATTTCGGTCCTCCTCCTCTTCTAACCACTTATGCGACCTCAGTGCTTTGGTTTGGAATTGCTCTCTTTTTTATGCCAACGCCCGGAGGTTATATACCAAGTCATTTTAGTAAAATGTATCGAAGCGACCTCTTCCCAGGTTTTCCAGTGGTTCTTCTTTTTCTTATCGGAGCTTTTTGCTTCCTCTTTTTCATGAGTAAAACCAGATTTTATAAACATATTTATGCCGTGGGAGGGAACGAAGAAGCTGCCTATGCCAACGGTGTCAACGTATTCCTTACAAAAATTAAGGTTTTTTTGTTAAGTGGTATTTTTATCGCTTTAGCATCTATTTGTGTGGTTGCTCAAACTGCCACCGGGGATGCTCGTAGTGGCCTTAGTTTTAGCCTAAACTCTGTTGCTGCTTCCATTATTGGAGGCCTCTCATTCTCCGGTGGAAAAGGGAGTATTGTTGGACCAATTATGGGTGGATTGATTCTTGGACTTCTCATTAATGTTCTTTATTTTGCGAATATAACCTCTTTTTATCAAGAATTTATGAAAGGAATTATAATTATTTTCTCCCTTGCGGTAGGAGCTATTCCAAAATATCTGAAAACCCGTTCACTTTAAAACCAGGGCAGGTTAACAATGAACAACAATAATTCTTTAATTTTGAAATCAGACAAAACAATACTAAAAGAAATTTTGTTTTCTCAATTGGCCATATCTTTTTATGCAATCATTCTTTTATTTGTTTTTGGAGAAATTATTCTTCCCGGTTTCATTAGTTTTTCTCATGTGATGTCAGTTCTTCGGCTTTCGGTTTTTTTGGGCATTGTCGCTTTAGGGCAAACTTTAGTCGTTTTATCAGGAAATGAAGGCATTGATTTATCGGTAGGTTCTATTCTCTCAATAGGTGTAGTTTTATCCGCATTTTTCCTCAACGGACAAAATATAAATATTCCTAAAGCACTCTTTTTTACACCCGCAGTTGGCTTAGCATTTGGATTAATGAGCGGATTAGCTATCTCATATATTGAAATTCCTCCGATTATTATGACTTTAGCTATGGCTAGTGTTGTAGAAGGTACTTCACTTATCATAACCAAGGGGTTCCCAACCGGGAATGCTCCGCCCTTATTAGAAACGATTGGAAATGGAAAAATTTTTAATATTCCTTATCTGATTCTATTATGGGTATTGTTAATAATCATTGCCTCTTTTATTCTTAAAAAAACCAAATGGGGCATTCTCCTTTATGGGGTTGGATCCAATAGTTTGACTGCGGAACTGAGTGGAGTTCGGGTTAAACGGTTCCGAGTTTTCGTATATGGGATTTGTGGTGCTATTGCAGCTTTAGCCGGTCTCTTCTTGCTGAGCTATACTGGGACTCCTTACCTCAATCTCGGCGCAACCTATACCATGCCCTCTATAGCCTCTCTGGCTATTGGAGGAATATCTTTGGCTGGAGGAAATGGAAATTACATTGGCGCAGTAACTGGTTGCATCATTCTTACCACCCTTAACAGCATCTTAGTTGCCCTCCGAACTACTGAAGCTGTTCGACAGATTACTTTTGGCTTGCTCCTTTTAATATTGGTGATCGCCTATACTGGAAGGAGAAAAAGATGGTGACAGAATTATGCCAAAGATACGGAAATAAAGGAAGACGAAGCCCGATGTTCAGGAGTTATCCTCACCGGCTCTTAGATAAGACCGGTCATGGTTTTCGCTTTCGTGATCCTGGTTGGGGTGAGGTAAAGTGGAAAAAGGTTATGAGTGCCTTATTAAGTGTTGGGTATAATTATGTTCTCTCTTTTGAACACGAAGATCCGGTGATGTCAGGGGAAGATGGTTGTGAAAAGGCCGTTGAATTTCTTAAACCATTAATCATAAAATAACCGCTTTTTAAGGTATGGTTGTTATTTTTCAAAAAGATTTTTTAATCTCTCAATTAAGTTATTTTTTTGAATTTTTATATTTTTCTATAAATTCCTGAACTTGTGCCAAATTGGGAATTCCCGTACGCCCTCCTAATTGAGTACACTTTAGGGCAGCAACGGCATTCGCAAAACGAGCTGTATAAAGAATATCCCATTCTTTCAAAAGACCGAATACAAAAGCGCCGTGAAAAACATCGCCACATCCGGTTGTATCAATTATATCAACTTGGTATCCAGGGATTTGAAAGATTTCTTTGCCGACCTTTCCCATACAACCTTTTTCTCCCTGAGTTAAAATTACAATTTGTGGACCGAAAGTAGCCACCTCTTCTAAGGCGATATTTGGATTAGTGGGATGAAAATTTTTAGCAAAAGTTTCCGATCCTATTAAAACATCAGTTAAAGCCACTATCTTTTTTCTTGGTTCATCCCAGTCATCGATATCCAAAACAATCCTTCTTCCTTCAGTATGTTCACGAAAGTATCGAGCGACATCATAAGCAGTTTCCGGTTCATGGGCATCTAAATGAAGTATTTTCCCCTGACAAAGAAAATCGGGATCGATTTCATCAAGCCTTAAGGGAGTTAGATTTTTATACCAAAAAATAGTTCTTTTCCCACTTTTTTGATCAATGATACAAAAGGCGGTCAGGCTTATTTTTCCCTTTTCCTTAACCAGATGGCTAATATCTACTCCTTCTTGAAGAAACTCCTTAGAGAGAAATTCCCCTGCCTCATCATCACCCACTTTCCCAATAAAAGAAACTTTTGCACCTAAACGAGCCAATGTTACCAGAGCAGTAGCTACTTCCCCACCACCCTGACGTAGAAAATCTTTTAGACGAATCCGTTGATCAAGTTGGGGATAGGCTTCAACAATTCCTAAATTATCAAGGGCGACATGCCCAACTCCTACAACATCAAATTGCGGCATTTTTACTCTCCTTCAATTAAACAATGCAATTTTTTCTTCTAAATATATTTTTCCTTAGAATTGATAACTCAATTTTATTTTCAATGATTGTATTTTTGAATAGATTGTTCAATCCGCTTCCCAATACCGGGGTCACGGCGAGTATCTATATATTGACCCTCTTGGAGAGATAGAGCCGGAGCAATATATGAAATCACTATGAGCCCTTGTGAGCCCATTTTTTGAAATAATTGTTGGTAATAATGATCAATTCGATTATCCTCAAGATTAAAATCTCCGACCATATAAACCAGTTTTTTTTCGGCAAGCGCGTGACGAAGGCGAGCAGCTTCATCAAGATGATCTAAGTTGAGGTTATGAATAGCTTTCAACCCACGGGTTGAAAGAAAGTTTTCAATATGTTGATTTGCACAGCCACAAAAATGAATAACTCCTCCCCCAAAAGCTTCAAGAACCTGACTATTATAAGGAACTACAAATTCCCGATAAAGATCTTTTCCAAAAATAACCGAATCGTCATCAGAAATCCAAACTCCTCCAATGCCTCCAGGGATTTTTACACCTAATACATAGGCATCATCGTCCCGGCTTTGACCAGCAATCTCTTTTTGAACACGAATCCATTCAATCAAAGAGTCAGTAACCAGTTGCATCAAATCATGAATCATCTCCGGATGATCATGCATCCAATAAATCATTTTATCGTATCCGATAATCTGCAAAGCGGTCGTCAGTGGCCCCTGGCAATCGGTAACCCCTACAGGAAAATCAGTGTTTTCTCGCATGTATCGGATTGTATTGAGAACCCGAGGCATGAGCCCATCTTTCAAAGGATCCGGCTTTTTTAAATCTCGAATTTGCTGAACGTCTTGAATGGTTGGCAAATCAACAGCTGGATCCATTTTGTCCATGAATTTAACATCTATACCAAATCCTGAAGCAAGAACGCCGGTTCCAAACCAAGGCATTAAAAAAGGAATGTAAACATCTTGATATTCCCGCATATGGATTTCGATTTTTTGAGCTTGGTAATTGGTCATAATTGAAGGATCTTCGCTACAATATCCTTCAGGAATTTCCTCCTGTAAAGCGCCAAATAACCAATAGTTTACGTCGTAAATAATATAAGGTGACTCCTGGTTTTTAAATTGAAACGCTTCTCTGATGCGTTTTTCTGAACGAAAATTTCTCTCTCGATATCTTTCTGAGGTATTCATTCATATTCTCCTTGAATTAAGCTATTTTTCTATAAGGTTTTTTATAAAAGGCCTTTTTTCTTTTTGCTTAAAGTATCAATCATCACTGCAACTAAAAGAGTTGTTCCGATAACAAAAGTGTTCCAGTAAACATCTACCCCTAAAAGAGTCAGAGAATTCTGAATTAAAGCCATTAAAAGGGTCCCCAAAAAAGCACCGGCAACTGTACCCTCTCCACCCTGTAAGCTGGCACCACCAATAATAACTGCCGAAATAACCCTGAGCTCCAAACCGGTACCCGCCGATACCGATGCCGCTCCTAAGCGAGCGGTCATAATGATACCAGCAAACGCTGCTAATCCACCGGTAAGGGCATAATTAAATACTTTCATTTTACTAACATTAATTCCCGATAACAAAGCCGCTCTTTCATTACCACCAATATAATAATTTTGCCGAAAGAATTGAGATTTACGGAGTAAAAAATCTCCTATAATAACTAAAATAATGGCGATCAGAATTGGGTACTGAACATTAAAAATTTTACCCTGGCCTAACATTTTAAAAGAATCAGGAAGACCAGTAATATTTTTCCCTTTGGTTATCACCAACAAGAGACCTCGAACTAAATTAAGCATTCCTAAAGTCGTAATGAATGGATTTATCCCAACTTTTGATATAATCAAGCCATTACCCATTCCAATTAAAACTCCTAAGCCTATTCCCACCAAAATTGCTAAAATAACTGGTATTCCCCTAGTCATTAGCATTGCTGCCATTGCCCCGGTAAAACCAACTGTTGAACCTACAGACATATCAAATCCGCCTGAAACCATTAAAACTGTCATTCCAATAGCAATGATACTTTCGATCGATAGGCTTAAAAGAGTAGCCAGGACATTTCCTGAAGTAAAGAATATCGGTGACAATATAGTCATAAGGATTACAGCACCAATAATAATAAATAAAATCATGAATTCATGAATTTCAGTTAGGCTTCGCCATAGGTTTCGATGATTTTTGGTTTGCTCTAGTTGACTCATTCGATTTCTCCTTTATGGGTTTTCTCAAGTTAGCATGTTCACTTTCCCTACACCTGTAGCACAAGTAATGACTCTTTCTTCGGTTGCTTCATTTTGATTAAATTCTCCAACAATACGTCCACCCCTCATTACCAGAATGCGATCACTTACACCTAAAACTTCGGGTAAATCAGATGATATCATAACAATTCCAACACCTGATAAGGTTAAGTCTCGCATAATTTTATAGATTTCTCTTCGGGCTCCTACATCAACCCCTCGGGTCGGTTCATCAACAATTAAAACTTTCGGGTTAATTCCCACCCACATAGATAACAATACTTTCTGCTGATTTCCACCTGAAAGATTTCTGACTTTTTGAAAAATTGTTGGAGTAATAATTTTAAATTGTTTTCGTGATTGTTCAGCAAAAGTAGTTATTTTACTTTCATCAAGAATATTCATACCCTTTATAAAACGCTTCATATCTGGTGCTATCAAGTCTTCACGATAACTCATTTTTAAAAAAAGACCCTGTTGTTTTCTATCCTCTGTTAAGTAAGCAATTCCTTCTTGAATGGCATCTCTGGGAGAATGTATTGACAAAACCTTCCCATTAAGTCTTATACTTCCCTCAGAAAATGGCTCTAAGCCAAATATTGCTCTGACTAACTCTGTCCTTCCCGCTCCAACTAATCCAGCTATTCCTAATATTTCTCCTCTTTTCAAAGAAAAAGATATTTCAGTGAAGACCCCATCTTGAGAGAGATTTTCAACCTGAAAATATTCCTCACCAATTTTCGCATTCCGATCTCCATACATATTTTGAATTTCTCGACCTACCATGAGCTTTACAACCTGTTCTTCATTTACTTCAGAAATGTTCCGAGTATCAATATATTTTCCGTCTCTAAAAATAGTTACCCGATCAGCGATTTCAAATATTTCTTGAAGATGATGAGAAATATAAACAAAAGATACTCCTTTTTCTTTTAAAAACTGAATATTCTTAAAAAGAAGTTTGGTTTCTACCTGGGTTAATGAAGAAGTTGGCTCATCCAGTATGAGTACTTTTGGATTACAGGAAATTGCTTTAAGAATTTCAACGACTTGCTGCTCAGCAACCGACAATTCTTTTACTGGAGTACGAGGATCAATCACCAAATCAAAATATTTTAATATTTCTAATGTTTTTTGATACAAAAGACTCCAATCAACCAGTTTCATACGCTTAAGAGGCTGACGATTGGCAAAAATATTTTCAGCGATTGAAAGATTCTGTACTAAACTCAATTCCTGATAAACAACGCTTATCCCCTCCTGAGATGCATGGTATGGATTTTGTAATTTAACTTTCTTGCCCTCGATGAATACATCTCCACTATCAGGTTTATACGCTCCTCCTAAGATGTGCATTAAAGTGCTTTTCCCGGCTCCATTTTCACCCACCAGAGCATGGACTTCGCCCTTCTGTAGTTGAAATTGAACTCCATCAAGAGCTCGAACTCCAGGAAAGTTTTTTACGATATCTCGCGCTTCTAAAATTATTGATTTATCCATAAATTCCTCCAATAACGATGAGTATCACTAATATTTCTACGCTTCCCTCAATCGAATAAATAACCAATAATCACAAAGGAGCGTGATAATGGATACACGCTCCTTTGTGATTACCAATTTATCTTTGGTTATATTAATCTCTCATAAAATATTCATAATTCGATTCATCTACAATAACAACACCAGTATCTATGACGGCTGGCGCCCCTGAAATCTTAGCTTTTGCATTATCGCTGGAAATTGGAATGTCGTAATTATAAAGGTTAAATAGAATCTGAGTACCATAAAATGGCATTAAAGCAGTCTGCTGAGCGACCGATGCAGAAATGATCCCGTCTTTGATGTATTCCAAAACATCATTTCCTCTATCCATGGAAACAATCTTAACCTGACCCGCTTTTCCTGCTTCATTAACCGCGGTAGCAGCCCCGGCCCCACCAGCAGCTTCAACACAACCAATACCAGCTAAGTCTGGGTATTTTTGAAGAAGAGCTGCAGCAGCTTGAGCAGCAACTGTTGGGTCTGACTGAGTATCAGCAATCTGTACTATCTCAATATCGGGATATTGAGCCAAAGCATCTTTATATCCAACAATTCGCTCTTCCAAATTAGATTGGCCTGGTCTGGTCATTATTGCAACTTTTCCTTTTTCGCCAACGAGAGAAGCTAGCTTTTTACCTCCCTCAAAACCTGCTTGATAATTGCCCGTTCCAACAAAGGCAATTCTTTTTGAACCTGGCAAATCGGCATCAAGTGTAACAACTGGGATACCAGCATCAATAGCTTTATCAACAATTGCGTCGAGTGAAGGCTCAAAACCAACCACCAATATCCCCTGGGGTTTTTTGGCAATGGCTTGTTCAAATGCGGTGATCATGGCTGCCATATCATAATCAGCTGGTCCTACATATTCAGTTTTTACTCCTAAATATTTACCAGCTAATTCCATTCCTAATTTATGATCATAAAAATAATCTAAGCTCCCTAATGCTGAAACTTCAATATAAAGTTGTTCAGAAATTGGTAATTTTTCTTCAGCAAACGCTGGAATCATAAAACTGAAAATACCTACTAATATCATGATAAAAAGCATCATCTTTTTCATGTTCTTTTCCACCTCGATTTATTTTTTTCTAAAACTGAACATCTTAAATTATTCAGATTCCACCTCCCAACTCTATTTTATCATGATAATAAATAATTATATCAATTTATTAATTAATTAACTATTTATTTATAAGATAAGAATATTTCTTATTGAATTTTAATACCATTTAATTTTTAACGGTTTTCCTGAAAAGCTTCGAAAAAAGCGAGTAAATTTTCTACTGGAATTTTTGCTTGAATATTATGGACATTAGCAAAAACAAACCCCCCATTAGGTTTGAAGGTATTGATCAAATATCTGACTTCTTGACGAACATCCTCAGGAGAACCAAAGGGAAGAGTTGATTGAGGATTCACTCCTCCTCCCCAAAATGTAAAGTCTGAACCAAAATGTTCTTTAAGCTCTTTCGGATCCATTTTGGCTGCAGAAATTTGAACTGGATTAAGAATATCAAAACCAGCCTCTTTAAAATCAGGAAGAAGATCATAAACGGATCCACAGGTATGTATAAACACTTTCCATTGGGTGTTTTTATGAATCCATTGATTCATTTCTTTATGGAAAGGTTTAAAAAGCTCTCGATAAAGGCTTGGTGAAATAAACGGACAATTTTGGGATCCAAAATCAGTACCTGAAAGAACTATGACTTGAATTTTTTCACCTACTGCCTCATGCATGAGTTTTAGATTTTTTAAACCAATTTCAGTCATCCGTGAAAATACTTCTTTTAAAAAATCCTTACGAGTCATGAGGGAAATATACCATTCCTCAACATCTCGAATTCCCCGAGGATTTTTCATCCCTGGTCCGGGTACCAAAGCAATATCACCCAAATTGGTTCCTGGCACCCCACCAAAAATAACCGCACGATCAGTTTCTTCATAAAGTCTATATGCTTCTTTTTGATAATAAGCCAAGTCTTCATCGCTCATTATTGAATATTCTTCGATTTGGTCTTCCACTTTTAGCTCTGAATCATCGCGTATTGGCTTTTGCCGTATAATAGAATCATGATAAAATCCATCTTTTGGCATTCTCATCGAAGCTGGTACTGATCGATCCCCTTCAGGGTACTGAAGAATGTCACCGTTTGGTTCTGGTATGGTATTAAATTTTTCCGGAACTAAAACCGGTGTCCCATCAAAAAAAGTCCATGGTTTCCAGTTTTCATTTTTAAAACCAAAAAAATTTTTTATAGATGGCAATGGAACTGTATCAATTCCCAATACATCACGGAGATCATCGTCTACTTCCCCAAGCATTTGAAAGGGGTCATAGACCTTCACCGGTTCATTTTCCTTTATTAATCCCAAGGCAACTTTGAGCTTATGAAGACTACTTACATGAATACCACTGATGAGCGTTGATCCCAAGTCCAAAGGAATTTTATCTGGAGTTTTGTGATTGATTGCGGCTAAAATTCTCTCTCGAGAAGTCATATTAATTATCCTCCTTATTAATTTTTCTGAAACCCATTCATGAATTAAATAGCTTTTTTAATCATCTCGATTTCTTCATCGGTCAATTCTTTATCAAAGCTACGAATTCCTGATACCTTAAAACCATGTTTTAAAGCAAGATTACTTATTTCTTTCACACGTTCAACTTGGACTTCTTTACCAAGAGTATAATCTTCAAATCGACCTTCTAATGTGAGGATCATCGTTTCTGACATACAAGCATAAGCCTTGCCCGGTGGATATCCAAAATTCATTCCAAAATCGGGTTTGCCAGGCACATCGACAATTCCACCTTCAATAACTAAAATATCCTTTCGGGACTGCATGATTTCTTTGGCTACATTTCGGGGCCTTGACACATCGCAAACAACAGCTCCTCGCTCAATCCACTGACTTTGAACTATTGTTTCTATGGCTGAGGTAACGGTTAAAATAATTCGACATCCTTTGATTCCCTGTTCAATATCGGTAAATCCCTTCACTGGATGAAAAGAAAACTGCTCAACTTCCCGTTGGACATTCTTCACCTTTTCTTGATCCCGCCCTATAACCCTCACTTTCTTTTTTTCCTGTGCTAAAATGAGGGCACAGGCTCTTCCAATTGAGCCGGTAGCACCAACAATTGCATATTCTTCATCAATAAAATCGATCGACATTTTTTGTGCTGCCATCACAGTTGCTTCCAAGGCAGTGGCTACAGTATAACTATTGCCAGTCGTAACGGCAATTTTTAAACCTTTTTTTGGAGTTATGCCTCCATCACCGGCTACTGAGGTAAAGGCACCTAAGCCAATAATTTTAGCCCCAAGCTTTTCTGCTAATAGACCACATTTATGGATTTGCTTCGATACAAAAGAAAATGGGTACTCGATGAGAACCCTTGAAGTCATGGGAAGACCCACAAACCAACCTTCGATTTCCTTTCCAGTTTCTTGTGAGCGAACGCCAGTAACATGGGAGAGAACAAATGGTGAAATATGTGAAGCAAGATACTCTACCGACCGGTTAGGTAAAACACGGAGTATTTTTTTATGATCTTTGATATCTTGGACATCCATTGCATGGATTATAAAAGCAAAGCTATCCATGAAATTCACCTTCAATCTTCCAATACTGTGATGAGCCAAAAACTTAAAAATGAGAGTAATTTTTGTAGATTTCTTTGAGACCTGTAGAAATTATATCTTTAAACCTTCTTATTTTCTTCTTCAAATCCCCTTTATTCTTACTTAGCTTGTAGGATAATCTTTCTTTAAAAATAAGCGTTACACTTTCACTGAAAATAAATTGAATCAGTTTGAGACCACATTCTTTAACTTCATCTTTTCTTTAGCAAACCAGAATTATCTTTGTTCGATCATTTGCTTTAAGGCTTTTAGCATTGCTTGAGTATTCTCGAGCATTTTCTTTTTGAGAAAAGTATTGATTAAAGCCCCAACCAATGGAAGTCCTAAATCATATTCGATCTCAAGTTCTACTCTTGTCTCCTTATCGGATAATGGAATAAATTTCCATATTCCCTGGTAGACCTTAAAATCTCCTTCTAATATAAAGAAACGGCATTCTTTATTGGTTTCATCCCAAATATCTCGCTCAGTCCACTTTACTTCTCTTCCCTGAAAACTACCTTTCCAAAAACTATCAACCTCATTGCTATTTTTTTTAAGAACTTTCACTTCTTGAAGATCGGGAAGAAATTTTGCTAATTGCTCAATATTTTGAGCTTCAAGAAAAACCTTATTGGCTGATTGCTGAATGATAATAACATCTTTTACTTTTCCCATGGTTTTTAATCTCCCCCTATCTCATCCAATAATGCTCGCACTGAGATCAAGGATTCGGTCAGTCTCGATAAAGCCATCTCAAGCTCTTCATAAGATATAGTCAAGGGAGGTTCTATACGAATGACCGCTGGATTATTAAGAGTATAAGCCACCAAAACATGGCGGTGGGCCATTTCCATAGCTACTAAAGATGCAATATCGGGGTCTCCGAATTGGATGCCAATCAATAAACCCATCCCTCTCACTTCCTGAATCATTCCCTGTGACTCAGCTTGAATCTCACTAAGGCGCTGCAAGGCTTTCTGACCTTTAATCCTGGTTAATTCGGGTATATTTTCTTCTTGAAGGATTTTTAAGGTTTCTAATCCAGCAACACAGCTAAGAGGATTCCCCCCTAAAGTTGAAGAATGAATAAAGGGGTTTTTTTCAAATACTTTCCAAATCTCAGCAGTACTGATGAACGCTCCAATGGGGAGCACGCCACCACCTAATCCCTTAGCAAGAGTCATTATATCTGGTACCACATCAAAATGCTCACAAGCAAACATCTTTCCAGTTCGACCCAATCCAGTTTGGATTTCATCCAAAATAAGTAAAGCTCCCTGTTTTTCACAAATTGATTTCACGTGCTTTAAATAATCGGGTGATGGAATATTAATACCACCTTCACCCTGTATCGGCTCTAATATAACCGCAGCAGTTTCTCTGTCTACCAATTGTTTTAAGGCATCGATATCATTAAAAGGAACGTGAAATACTTCTGGTAGACAAGGTAAAAAAGGCTTTTTATAAACCTCCCGCCCTGAAAGACTTAATGAACCCATGGTTTTACCATGAAAACTATTTTCTGCCGAAATTAGTTTTTTTCTGCCGGTATAAAAACGGGCTAACTTTAAAGCACCTTCCACTGCTTCTGTCCCACTATTACCAAAAAATGAGTATTGAAGATTGCCAGGAGTTATCTGAGCTAACATTTCGGCTAAATCGGCTTGATGTTTATTAAATAGGGTGCGAGTGGAAAGAGGAAGCCTCTCCAATTGCTCTTTTATGGCTTGAATAACTCGGGGGTGATTTCTTCCAACATTGAATACCCCAAATCCACCTAAACAATCAATATATTCATTGCCGTAGACATCCCATACCTTTGAACCAGCGCTTGTCCATTCTACCGTATCAAGTTGGGCAAATTTGTAATATCGAGCTAAGCCAGGATTAATATATTTAGCATATTTCTCAATCGTTTCTTCCACGATCTTTTTTTCATCCACTTGTCGATCCCTCCGTGGTTTTCATTATTTACATCCCCTTTTTCAATAAACCCAATCGTAGTTCAAGAATTTTCGAATGGATTTTTTTATAAATAAAGCACTCGAGGTTGAATTTTTAAGACATCCATTAAATGTAAATATTCTTCAGGCAAAATTTTTTCAGGACGCTTCTCAAGAATTGAAACAAATATTGCTTGAAGAACATTCGCACCAAAAGAACGCCCATTCATCTCAGGAGTAGTTGTAACGAGTATTTTCACTCCAAACTTCCGAAGAGTTTCAATATCATTATTTGTGACTGTGTTAGTTATAATAATCTTCCCATTCATATCATCCGGCATAAATCGATTAATATATAAAAAGTCACCAGCTATAATATCGGCTCTTTTAAAAAGATGAGGAGACCGAGAAACTCGTACTTCTTGATTTTTTCCGGTTGGATATAAAACTTTCAATGGAAGTCGTCTTAGCACTGGCATCATAAGAATGGAAAGAAAGCGAAGAGTTGAAAGCCGAGTTAAAGGGATGGGAATTCCTAACGCAAAAGGCATATCACCAATTAAAAGTCGACAACCCTGTTGAGAAAGTCCTTCTGCTAATCCATAACGATCCATCCCACTCATAAAAAGCGCGACTTTTCCATGTAAATCCATTTTTTCCTTTTCGACCAAAATTTGTGGAACCTTTCTTTCCCAGGTTTCTTTAAGTTCTCCGCCATCAACAATTGGAGTTTTTTCTAAAACTGAAACCATTTTAGCAATATCAACCACCTGGTATTTATACCGTCCAGCCCGTAAGTAAAGGTCAGCACCACCCAAACCAAATGCATCAACTTTGCCATCTAACTCCTTTAAAATTTGTATAAACTTTTTTTTATCACCATCAACGCCTATTCTTTTAATATGAATTCTAAAATCCAATAATTCAATTTCAGCTTGGTGATTGCGAAGCGAAGACCCTAAACTCACACTTACGATTGTTTTACTTTTCACCACTATCACCAGTTTGGGGGAATGTTAATCCACCCTCAAACGTAGTTCCAGGTTCTATGGCAATTCCATTTGACATAATTATTCCCGTTATTCGGCATGAACTACGACAAATAACCTTTTCTGTTCGAGTAAAACCGGCTAAAGTTCCCCAAATTTCTAAGTTTTTTGCCTGGATAAATGCATTTGATTGTCCATGTCGGGTAATAATGATATTCATTGAATCAATAGATCCATGAAATTCGCCCTGAATCATGACCGTTCCCTCACCTTGATAGTGACCATCCAGACGAGTTTGATCTCCCAGTATTGCAATGTCTTTTACATTTTCATGACTTTTGATTAAGTTCATGAATAATTCTCAAACCTTCAAGGGTCAGTGTTGGATTAAAAAAATCAATAAAATCACAATAACTATGGAGAAATGTTCCCCATCCTCCAGTAGCAACAACCCGTGCTTTTGGAGCAAATTCTTTTTTCATATTCAGAACAATTTCTCTACACAATCCGATATACCCATAAAAAATGCCTGAATGCATTGCCTCAACCGTATTACGCCCAATACATTTATCCGGTATTTCAATATCAATTCGAGGTAAACGGGCAGTTTTTTCATAGAGAGCTTCTTGAGAAATTCCTATTCCTGGAGCAATTGATCCTCCCAAATATTCACGATTGGCATTAATAGCACAAAAAGTAGTTGCTGTTCCAAAATCGATTATCACCAAATCACCACCATAAAGATGTGCAGCTGCTACAGCATTAACAATTCGATCAGCACCGGTTTCTTTTGGTTCCGCTCTTATAGATAAACCAGTACGAACTCCTGGACCGATCACCATTAATGCATTTATCCATTTCTTTTCAAATAGTTCATGAAGAGTATTGAGGACTGGAGGAACCACGCAGGATATTGCCACTTGATTAATGTTTTTTTTCTCGATGCCTTGATCGGTTATGAGTTCTTTTAAAATGTACCCCCATTCATCACTAGTTCGACGTGAGGAAGTCGAAACTCTCCAATCAGCAAGAAGTTTTTCTTTATGAAAAATTCCAAAAGTGGTATGGGTATTTCCAACATCTATAGCTAAAAGCATGTTCTTATTCAATTCACCACCTTAGTATATTATATAGCATTATAATACAATAATGTTTTCTCTAAAATACCATGCATTAATCATATTCGCTATCCCGTAAGTCCATTTTTGAGATTTATGTATCGAGTCCTAACAAAGAATTAAAAAAAGGAGGAGGCGCAATGTATTGCGCCCGATTCATGGAGTGACCTGCCATGGCATGTCGAATCCTGGGCTTTCACCCTCATCCTTACCTTCTCCCATCAAGGGAGAAGGAACTACCTCATTCTTTTACTCATTTTTTCCTTCGCCCCTTGGTGGAAGAGAATTAGGGCGAAGGAGCAATTTATTTTCATCCTCAACTGGTGCTGCAACGTGGCATAAAGGTTTATCCTGTAAAGTCGGTAAAAAGCCAATGGCATTAAAAGAAAAACTTAAAAATTCTCATTTTGGTGGAAATTGGCGTTGGAGTATTTTGACCAAAGGAAGAACAATAACCGCTGAAAAAATCAATTCTAATGTTCCATTTAAAGCAATAATTGGTGTTATCTGTTGTAAAGTAAAATTTCCAAACAAAACAGCTAAACCTAAGACTCCTATCGTATTAACAAAAGTAGCTCCTAAGCTTGACACAAAAATACCAATATTCCCCTTTTTTAAACCAATCCAAATATAATATGCTACCACACCGATTAATATTCGTGGGATAAAACAGGCAAGGAGATTAACTCCCATGGCGAAGAACAAATTCATAGTAGCAAAAGCAAGAAAAAGCCCAACCAAAGCACCAACGAATGGACCACCTATTATTCCACCGACAATTGCCGGTATATGCATAGTCGTTGCTGATCCTGAGAGATTTGGAACTGGGATTAACCCAATTGGAGTTACGCTAAGAACAATAGAAATTGCTCCTAAAACGCCGGCTAATACTAGCTTTTTAATTTGAAGTTTCATTTTTTCCCTCCGTTCTAGTTCTCTTATTGAGATACCAGACGGATAAAGAATTTCCTTTATCCATCTCTCGCCGCCTTTTGGGTCGACGGTTTAAACCAAACAAACACACTATATGATGAAACTTACACCTCCTTCTTTTTCAGTTGAAATTATGATTCTATCAATTCCTTTATTTTATTATATCATTTCGAGAAGGTAAATCAGGTAATCCTTCAGCGAATAAAACTGAATGAATAACTGCTTCGGTAACACTTTCATATAAACCTTGAAGAACACTTAGATAATTGGGACGTCGATCACCCATTGAAACCATAAAAATGGTATCCCCATCAAAAAGAGTTGCATAGGGTCGAATACAAGTTGATAAAGCGGAATGTACAACATGAGAAAGCATAAAAAGGTCTTCTCTTGAAAAAAAATAGTCCAGAACAATCAAAGCTAAGGTGGTATTATAATAAGATATTAAATCAGAATTTATTTGAAGATTTTTCATAAAGCCTTCAATTTCTCCACTTTTATTTCTTCTGCCGGCTAATAATTGTCCTGAACTTGGATCATAAATATCACCTAACGCGTTGGTAACAATAAAAGTATGAATACCATCTCGATGATGAGGGGATTTTCCCCATCCAAAACCACTCTTCATGGCAAATCGAATTCCTGAACTTTTTCCAACCGAGGCTCCAGTACCAGCTCCAACTGATCCTTCTTTGGGCTTTTCTGTTGCATTTTCACAGGCAGCATAAACCCACTCGGAATGAGGAGGAGCATTTTCACCAACTTCTAAATCATAGATTACTGCACCGGCAACAATAGGAATATTGGCAGCTTTTGTTTTATATCCGATTCCCTTTTGGCGCAGATATTCAACTGCACCAGACATGCTATCAATTCCAAAAGAGCTACCTCCCGAAAATACTAAGGCATCAATATTTTCCACTAATTGCCCAGGAGCAAGAGCATTTAGCTCTCTACTTCCCGGTGCACCCCCACGAACTGAGGCTATAGCACGATTTTTTCTTTCAAAAAGAAATACTGTACTTCCGGTATAAACATTCAAATCTGTATAATGCCCAATTTTCAGCCCCTTCATCAATAAACCTTTTATCCCTTTCTCATCGATTTATTAAAAAATAACTCCTTATTTATTGAAAAGACAACAAGGTAATTTTAACAAAAATTTTAATGAAAAAATTACCTATAAACTTTATTTCACTTTTTTCTTTATATCTTTATATGAGAGAATATCTGTGGAATGAGAATGGACAAGTGCTTATTTATAATCCGATTTTTTCTAAGATAATCGGCAACCGCAATATGGACAGAGTTTAAAATCAGGAGATACTTTTTTCCCGCATTTCGGGCATGCACCAATCTTTTCTTCTTCTTCATCAGGTATATAATCTTCTAAAGCAGCTTTTATGGCTTGATGCCATTGTGAAAGGTCAATCATACTATCAAAAAATAATTATTTTTCTCTTCCCCATTCATCGATATAACTGACCGAAAGATATTCTGGTCTCCGATTGACTCGTCTAACATTCATATTGGGATGTAGTATGCCTTGAGAGATGAGCTCTTTCTCGGGGATTGTTTTAGTTTGCCCAATCCGGGAGAGGGGAATTCGAAAAATGACTTTTTCGAATGGAAAGGCAAATCCAAAAATATTTGCACCTTTTTCAAAATTCTCAAACCATAAACTTTTCGACATTAAAAAAAGGAGGCCTTCCGTCGTATTTTCAAAACGGGCATGGCCTCCTAAATAACGAGAAAAAGATGAAAGTATTCTTTTTTCTGAATATTCTTTTTCTCTTTCTTGCCAAAAATCAGAAACCGAGACCGTCTTTTTCCTCTTCAAACCCCAGACGACTGCCCCTACTATCAAAACTGCAAAGATCAGAATATATGAAAAGCCGCCCATATTATTCAGCAGTTTTCGAAGTCTTCGCTTTTGAGCTTGATGAAGTACCACATGTTGAACAACTCCCAGTGTTACAACCACTTGAACAACTCGAATGAACAGGCGAAGAATGAGAAGAACGGTAATCGGTACAATAAAAACCGCTTCCCTTAAAAGATAAACCGACACCCTTACTTACCAGCTTCCTCACTCTTCCTTTACAGATAGGGCATTGAGTTATTGGCTTATCAGAAAATGACTGTAGCTCTTCAAACACATTTCCACACTCGGTACACTGGTATTCATAAATTGGCATTTTTGCTTCCTCCCCATCTCTCAGCTGCCTTACAAAATAGCCCGGAGAAGTTATCCCTCCGGGCTATACTATTATAGCATTTTTTTATTTTTTAATAACCCATATCGGGATTTGGTGGCATCATTGGAGGCGTTTTTTCCTTTTCAGGTATCTCGGTCACAACTGATTCGGTAGTCAACATGATAGAAGCCACACTCGCTGCATTTTGTAGTGCTGCTCGGGTTACTTTAGTTGGATCAATTATTCCTGCTTCGTACATATCAACAAACTCATTGGTTAGTGCATTAAACCCAAAGGTTAATTTTTCTGAATTTTTAATTTTCTCGACAATGATTGAACCTTCTTCTCCAGCATTTTCAGCGATCATTCGAGCTGGTTCTTCTAAAGCCTTTTTGACGATATTTGCTCCAACTTTTTCATCTCCGGTCAAAGGCAAGCTATCAATTACCGAAGCACAACGAATTAAGGCAACTCCTCCACCAGGAACAATTCCCTCTTCGACTGCAGCACGGGTAGCATGAAGAGCATCTTCAACCCGGGCTTTCTTTTCTTTCATCTCAGCCTCGGTCGCTGCTCCAACATGAATGACAGCAACACCACCAGCAATTTTCGCTAATCTTTCTTGCAATTTTTCTCGATCATAATCAGAAGTCGTTTCTTCAATCTGACGTTTAATCTGGTTCATTCTGGCAACAATTTTATCTTTAGAGCCTTTGCCTTCAATAATGGTAGTATTTTCTTTATCAATTACTACTTTACTCGCTTCTCCTAAATCATTAAGGGTAAGGTTTTCTAATTTAATACCTAAATCTTCGGATATGAAAGTACCATTTGTCATGATAGCAATATCTTCCAACATGGCCTTTCTTCGATCACCAAACCCAGGTGCTTTCACTGCTGCTCCATTTATGACTCCCTTCAGCTTATTAACCACCAAAGTAGCAAGGGCTTCGCCTTCAACTTCTTCAGCGATAATAAGTAAAGGCCTTCCTCTTTGGACAACCTTTTCTAACAGAGGGAGTAAATCTTTAATTGCTGATATCTTCTTCTCGTAAATAAGGATATACGGATTTTCTAAAACAACTTCCATGCGATCAGGATCAGTGATAAAGTAAGGTGAGAGATATCCTCTATCAAACTGGAGTCCTTCAACAACTTCCATGGTTGTCTCTAATCCTTTGGCTTCTTCAACAGTGATAACTCCATCTTTTCCAACTTTCTCCATCGCATCAGAGATAATATTTCCGATAGATTCATCGTTGTTGGAAGCAATGGCAGCGACTTGTGCTATTTCCTTTCTCTCGCCAACTTCTCTGCTCATTTCCTTTAATTTTTTTACTACTTCATCAACTGCTTTATCAATACCTCTTTTAAGTAGCATTGGGTTCGAACCAGCTGCGACATTCCGTAAACCATCACGATAAATGATTTCAGCAAGAACTGTAGCTGTCGTTGTTCCATCTCCAGCAACATCACTCGTTTTAGAAGCAACTTCTTTAACTAACTGAGCTCCAACGTTTTCTTTCGGATCAGCTAATTCAATTTCTTTAGCAACGGTTACTCCGTCTTTGGTAATAGTAGGTGACCCAAATTTCTTTTCAATAACAACATTTCTTCCTTTTGGACCTAAAGTTACTTTAACGGCTTCAGACAGAATCTTAACTCCTCTTAAAATTGATTGTCTGGCTTCTTCCTCGAAAATGATTGATTTCGCCATTATCGCGTACCTCCTTTCAGCTACCCTTCGATAATTCCGAGAATGTCATCCTCTCGCATTATGAGATACTCTTCGTCGCCAATCTTAACTTCCGAACCAGCATACTTCCCGAAAAGTACTCGATCACCTGCTTTCACTTCAAGAGGCATACGACTTCCATCTTCATTTACTTTTCCACTACCAACAGCAACAATCGAACCTTGCTGTGGTTTTTCCTTTGCGGTATCGGGAATAATAATGCCGCCTTTACGAACTTCTTCTTCTTCGATCCTCTTTACTAGGATACGATCTCCGAGTGGTTTAATATTCACTCGATATTCACCCCTTTCGGAAGTATTAATTTATTCATTTATCGTATCTCATTTTAAACATTTTTTTCGAAATTGCAAGAGGGTTAAAGTCAAACAAAATCAAAAATATGACATTTTGACAAAATGTAACTTGGATAGTTAGTTATTCTTACAATATTCTCATAGAGAATATGTCAAAATAACATATATGACAAAATGCACAACGAACAATTCCTGATTTTTATTTTTTTAGTATACCAAGATAAATAAGATTAGCACTTTTTTCAGAAAGAAATCATTGAAATAGAGGTAGTAAAAAGAAAAAAAGGATCAATGATTAATTCCTTCAATGAAAAAATTCATATGTAGGCTAAACATAAAAAATCATTTCAGTTTCCCTCTTTAAAGGATTCGCCAATTTTTTAGGGAGGTGATTTTTCGGGTAACTTTATTTATTATTGAAAAAAAAATAACTTGAGCAGCTATTTAAACAAATCATTTATTGTTTATTGAGATTTGAGATCATACTGCTCAATTTTTCGATAGAGAGTACGAAGGCCAATTCCAAGAATTTGGGCACTTTTACTCTTATTAAAACGGTTGGCTTTCAGGGTTTCCCAAATTAAGCTTTTTTCTGCCTGTTCTAAGGACATGCCAACTTCTATTTGAAGGGAGTGACCTGTCCCAACACCACTTTTTATATGAACGGGAATATCTTCTGGAAGAATGAACTCGCTTTCACTTAGAATAACCATACCTTCTATAGTATTTTTTAATTCAGTAATGTTCCCTGGCCAATGATACTCTAATAATAAATTTAAGGCTTCTTTGCTCATTTTAATGGTTTTCCTGTTGGTTCCTTCTTCAATTTCCTTTAAAAAAACGTCGATAAGAAAAGGAATATCCTCTTTTCTCTCTCGAAGAGAGGGGACATCAATTTTTACTGCATTGAGAAAATAAAAGAGATCATTGCGAAATATTCCCCGGGCGACTTCTTCTTCAAGGGGGACTTCAGTTGAAGTAATAATATGTAAATCTTTATCACCTCGCCCAAAACGATTTTCCTCAAGAAAATCTATTAATTCAATTTGAAGGGGATAGGGTAAAAGATGGATATCTTCAAAATAAATTGTTCCTGATGGAAGTTGGTCAAGGGTATCTTTTTTTGAAAGAACATCAATATCGCGATAAAATATTTTTTCTTTAAGAGCACCGGGTGGAAGATTACTACAGAGTATTTTGTAAAAACCCCTTTCATCAGGAAAAGCATATTTGTGGATGGCTCGTGCGATCATTTCTTTCCCAGTCCCTGATTCTCCCATAAGCAATATTGGACGTTTTATCTGTGAAACCTGGAGAATTAAAGAAAAAACTTTTTGCATTTTTTCTGATACTCCCGTTATCCCAGCAAAAGAATAACGGTAATCAATTCGGCGTTTTAAGTCTTTATTTTCCTCTAAAAGGGTGATCTTCTCCTCTGCTCTTTTAATTGAAGACAGAATTCTTGAAGGAGTAAGGGGATGGGATAAGTATTCATAAATTCCTTTTGCAAGCAAACCACGGACTTGATAAGCATTCTCATTTTCACCAACTGCAATAACAATTATATTGGATAAACGCTGTTTGGCAACTGATAGCAATTCAAAACCATTTTCTTGAATAATTTTTTCAGCACTAATCATAATTTCAATCGATTCTCTCTCTAAACAATTGATAGCTACGCTTCGATCTTTGACTGCAATGACATAATATCTTTCATCACGAAGTAAATTTGACAGTTTTTCTCGAATAAGAACATCTTCCTCAACAATGAGAATCTTACGCATGGCCTTTTTTTATCTTCGAATACTCTCCCTATTTATTTTCATTTTTTATTTTCCTTAGAAAGGAAGTCTTCCTTTGAAAGATTTCCTTTCCAGCCTCAACATTCTAATATAAAGTTTTGTCATTTAAGAAAATGAATCCTACTATAATTTCACAATTATGCCCTTTTCCATTGATTCTCGAGCTGCATTTGCAACTCGAACGGCAGTAATACCATGGTCTGCAGTTGCCTGTTCGATTGGTCGATGATTTTCTATGCAATCAAAGAAATACTTCAATTCAAGATAATAAGCATCATCATCTTGTGCGTTTATTTTTTCTTCTTTCTCACCATCTCGATAGATAATTACTGGATTCGCTTCTCCTCTTTGCTCAATATTCACCCCAGCACGGAATTCCCACTCAATAACACCTTCTGTTCCTAAAATCCGATATCCCATTGTAAAAGGGAATGCTCCCTTCATCAACCAACCACCTTCTATGTTAGCAATTATTCCATCATCATATCGAACGCTGGTGTGGGCATGATCCCAGGAACCATTAACCGACTGAACCCCGCGCGAAAATACTTCAACAGGCTTCCCTCCAATCCAATTCGCAAAATCCAAATCATGAATGTGAAGGTCCAACGCTGCCCCACCGCTCAAATTTTGTTGAAGAATCCAACTTATTACCGACCAAGTAGGTGAAACGCTTAATCGATAAGCATCAATGGAGAGTATTTTCCCAATTTTCCCCTGAGAGACTAATTCTTTGGCTTTCCTATATTCTCCCCAAAAACGGAGTGCATGACCAATCATCAGTTCAACATTGTTTAACTGGCAGGCATTTTTCATCGCTACGGCATCTTCGACATTTAAAGCCATCGGTTTTTCACAGATGATGTGTTTCCCGGCTTGAGCTGCTTGTAAAACATAATCACGGTGTAAAAAAGTTGGTAAACAAATATCAACAATATCGATTTCCTTCTCTTCAAGCAGACGAGGTAAAGAAGAATAGTGAGGAATTGAATATTTTTCTTGAAAATTCCGAGCTTTTTCAGGAACAACTTCAAAAAAAGCAACCACGTTAGCTTCGGGGATTCTTTTCCAACCCTCCATATGAACCCCAGCAATAAAACCAGATCCGAACAAAGCAATATTTTTCATTGAGAAAAACCTCCATCATTATCAATCTTTTCTATTTGATGAATATATTTTTTATACTCACACCGAGGTCGTGGATCAAAATAAAGAAAAACTTCGACAACTTGATTTTTTGAAATTACTCTTTCTTCTCTGGCCTTTAATAGTCCTGATATTATTTTTGCTTGGGTTTGATACTCTTCCATGGCCTTAAGAACATTCCTTTCTGCCTCAATCGGAGCCCTCAAAGCACGATTAGCCCGAATTTCAGTGTCAACTCCTTCAACCATTGCATCTTCAGGAGAAAAATCGCTCCAAACAGCATATTGTAAAATCGAACGAATGGGTTCGGCTTGACCCCAATCTGCCATAACTGGATCACCAATTTGAGGAGTATCAAAAGCTCCAACCATAAAAGTAGCAGTATGATCAAGATGTTCTCGATAACCATTTGGGACTAAAACACGGGTGATTTTGAGCTGTCGAAGCAGAGGCATGATTTTCTTAAATGTGCCTTCCTCACCTCCAGAAAGCTTGTAACCAATAAAAGGAAAAACGCTATAATCATCGTATTCAAGGCGATGGATTTTTTCTTCCTTTATTCCCAAAACACCGTAAGCCCGAGCTGTTTCTCTGGAGCGAAGAGCAGTAATAATATATTTTTGTTCTATCTCACTATAACCACCAGAACCATTGCAAAATATTATAATATGGACCTCACCTCCAAAAAGAGGAATGCCTTGAATAAGTGATCCTGGACCGAGTATTCCGTCATCATCGTGTGGTGAAAATACTGCGACCCTTTCGTCTCCTGGTTTCCAATTAGGAAAAACAATATTGATATCATTCCCTTTTTGACCTAACCGAAGATTATAGAAAATAAAGTCTTCTTTACGCATAGCATCTGCCTCCTATACGAGAACTTTTTGAAGATAATCATAGGATTTTTTTACGCATTCATCAACAAAAGTAACTGGATGATCAAACGAACCACTATATTCAATTTCTACGCTCATTGGTACATCAATTTGTTTTTCCTTCAAGATGCTGAAAACCTTTTTAAAGTTAACCATTCCCTCGCCTAACGTTGGAAAGTTCCATACTTTAAAACCACCTATCTTGTCTTTTAAATGGATATGAATAATCCAGGGAAGGCAATGAATGATATCTTCTTCTGGTAAACTATCACCATAAAAAATACAATTTCCCGTATCATAATTAATTCCAATAGCAGGATGATTAATTGTTTCCATGATTTCTTTAGCTGCTTGTCCATTTTTTAGAACATCACCATGGATCTCAAGTCCAACCTTAACACCCTTATTCAGTGCATAGTTTCCCAAATCTGGAATATGTTGGTAAAACACTGATAAGTCACTTTCTTTTTCTACCGTCCCGGTGTTGACAACCTTTACGCCAAGCATTGTCGCTAAATCAATGGCTTTTTTTAGATTTTCAAATCCTTCGGGACCAGATAAGTCAGAATGGCCACTCAAGCTACTTATCTTTAAATTGTATTGGTTACATTTTTCTTCTAATTTTCTTACATCGGTCTGGGAAAAGCCTTGCAATGAAAAATGCTCAGTCCAACCTCGAACACAAGCCAATTCAAAATAATGAAAACCAGATTGAGTTATGCCTTTTAAAGCATCTTCGAGAGAGAAATTATGGTAGGTATTGGTTGAAACGGCTAAAACCTGAAACATAAAATAACCTCCTTCAGATTTAAATATTTAATTTAACATTTTCTAAGCTTTTTCGTATTTTAACATTATAAAATAATGATCTCTCGCCGATAAGAATTGAGCTCCCGAATTCCATTTTCAGTAACTACAATCCCATCTTCATACCTCATTCCCACCTCACCATTAGTGAGCCATATATCAATATTAAACACCATGTTCGGTTGGATGACAAAGGGATTCCTTTCAGAAAGCCAAAGACCTTCGACTTCGGATACTCCTGTTCCATGAGCAGGGCCATAAAGAGTAAATTTTTCCCATCCATATTTTGATAGGTGATTATAATATTTTTTGAAAACCTCACAAGAAAGGACACCAGGTCGAATCATTTCGAGAGCATCTTCCATTGATTGGAGGGCAACCGACATCATTTTTTTCACTTTTGGGTCAGGTTCTCCAATTGAAAAAACCCGGCACATGTTCCCACAATATCCCTGATATCGAGCACCAAAGGTAATTTGGACTAATTCGTTTGCCTGAATAAGCTTATCTGTTGATTTACACAAACTACGAGAGGTATTCTTTCCTGAACAAACCCATATTGGATAAGATGTTCCTTCTGCTCCCAAATCAAGCATGACTTTCCGACCCTCGTTTTCCAAAAATCTCTCACTCACTCCGATCCGAGCTACTTCAAGTGATCGTTTCACAGACTCCTCAGTAATACGATACGCTTCAGCAATAATCTCAATTTCCTCTTTCGATTTAATTTGACGAACTCGAAGCAACATTTCATCACCAGAGACAACTTCAGCGTGGGGACAATTTTTTACCAAATCTTGAAATATAATGTATGGAAAGGTGTTCCATTGACTAATGGCAATTTTTTTGGGTTGAATCCTTCCCATAACCTGTGGAATGATGGTCGAAAAATCAAAAATTTCAGTATCAGGAACCCATTCAGGCGCTGAAGTTTCGACAAATAAGCCATGAATAAGAATTTTTTTAATCCTGGAAAACTCCCTAGCCATTTCAAATGACTCTGGTCCACCGGTGATCAAAACTGCTTCACCTTCTCTAGGTACCATAACCCCTGCAAAATCAAAAAAGGGCTGAAATCCTGCTAAGTACAAAGATATCGAAGCTTCGCTTTCACTTGAATAACCCACCCATAAATCAACATTTTCTTTTTTCATTTCCTCTTGTAAACGATTGACGCGGCGTTGAAATTCTTGATCACTTATACTAAGTTTTTTCATGGTTAACCTCCTCATTTTTTATCCTAAAAAAAGTTGTTGGGGATTCTTTATGAGTAATTCCCAAACTATTTTTTCTTCAACTCCAATATCAATAAGCATTGGAACGATATTCCTCAAAATATGGTCATACCCCCATCCTCCGTAAGCGTGAAGCATGGCCTTTAAACAAATATCATTGGTTATAAGAAGACGATTCTGAAAACCAAGGTCAACCAAATTACGGATAACCTGAACTCGTTCCCGATCAGTGGCAAAATTTCCTCCAGCGAAAGCCCTTTTTTCTGCTGGAATCCAAAACTCTTTCCCAAAATTATCGAATTCGATAAATGCGCCCCGTTTCATGACTGAAATCATATAATCAGGGTCCATCTCCACATCTGAATGGCAGATAACGACTTGGGATAGATTGGCTCCTTCATTTTCTAAAATCTTCAAAACTTCTATCCCATTTTTCGACCAGGGATAGATATGAATGAATAGTGGAACTTTGCTTTGGAACTGGGCTTTACCGGCTGCTTGAAGAACCTTTTTTTCATTCGGATGAATAGACTGGCTGGTTCCAATCTCACCAATCACTCCAGAACAAACTCCCGTATGATCCATGCCAATCAATAGGTCATGCATGATTATTTCGGTAATATCTTCAATTGATTTCTTTTCAATATCAGCTGTATGAGTATCATGAGTATAAAATCCACATCCCGCAATAATGTTGACGCCGGTTTCTTTCATGAGTT
>JAAYUP010000057.1 GCA_012517635.1 Candidatus Atribacter alterifermentans | reverse complement strand
GATAGTCAATACTTCCACGATTTCCCTTCCGATAGGGAAAACTGGATCCAATGATGTCATCGGCTCTTGAAAGATCATCGAGATTTTTTTCCCTCGTATAGAATACATTTCCTCTTCGGTTTTTTTGACCAGATCATCCCCTAAAAAAATGATTTGACCATCAACAATTTTTCCCTGAGGTTTCGGGTAGAGTTTGAGAATGGAGAGGGCAGTCATGCTCTTTCCACAACCTGATTCACCCACTAATCCCAAAGTTTGGTTGGCATGAATATGAAAATCAACCCCGTCTACGGCTTGAACAATGCCCGAAGGAGTGGTTAAGTAAGTTTTTAAATTTTTAATTTGGAGAATAACATCATTCATTGTTTTCATACTCGTAAACGCGGATCAAGGGCATCGCGTAGGCCATCACCTAAGAGATTCAATCCTAAAACCGCTAACATTATTGCCAAACCGGGGAAGGTTGCTGCCCACCAGGCTCCCGAAGTTAAAAATTGGCGGCTATTGGAGAGCATTGATCCCCATTCAGGTGTAGGAGGGAGAGCCCCCAGTCCTAAAAAGCCTAAGGCTGCAGCATCGAGAATAGCACCAGCAACGCTCAGAGTGGAATACACAATAACCGGAGCCAAAGCATTAGGAAGTACATGATGCCAAATAATGCGAATATGGGATGCTCCTAAAGCCTTTTCGGCTTCAATATAATCCATTTCTTTAATTACTAAAACGGCACTTCGAACTACCCGAGCCATCTGGGGAATATAAACGATTCCAATGGCGATCATGGCTTTTTCCAGTCCTGCTCCTAAGGCAGCCATAATTGTAATCGAAAGGAGAATACTTGGAAAAGCAAATAAAATATCAACTATTCGCATTAGAAGGGTATCTATCCACCCTCCATAATACCCCCCGGCAATTCCTAAAATAAGGCCAAAAACGGTTGAGATGAGCACAGCAATAAAACCAACTGATAATGAGGTTCGAGCACCCCAGATGATTCGAGACAACAAGCAACGTCCAAGATAATCAGTTCCCAAGGGGAATTGTTTATATTCATTACCTGCCCAAAAACCAGGTTTTAGCCGATTGGCGAGACTTCTTTGTAAAGGATTGTTGGGAGCAAGAAAAGGTGCCATTAGTGCAATGATGACCATAGCGATAATGACAATCAACCCAGTTAAAGCAGTTTTGTTCTTGCGAATCATATAAAAAAAGTCAGAAAAAACCCTGCGGGTATTTCTCTTCATTTCAGTGATACCTGATCCGTGGATTAATATAGGCATACAATACATCAGTAATGAGATTGACGACAACAAATAGAAAGGCAATAAAAAGAACTGATCCCTGAATGGCCGGATAATCACGAGCATATACCGCATCAACGGTATATCGTCCTAATCCCGGCCAAGCAAAAACTGTTTCAGTTAAGATAGCTCCTCCCAAGAGGAGGCCAAATTCCATACCAATAACAGTAATGATAGGTATAAGTGCATTTTTTAAAGCATGCTTAAAAATAACCAGTCTTTCTGGGAGACCTTTGGCTCGTTCGGTACGAATAAAGTCTTGGCGGATAATTTCAAGCATAGAAGATCGGGTGATCCGAGCGATCATCGCCATTGGAATCGTTCCGAGGGCAATACTGGGAAGAATGAGATGGAGAAGTGAACTTCCTAAGGCTCGAAAATTCAAAGTTAGAATTGAATCCAACACATAGAGACCGGTGATGTTTTGAAGGGGGATCATGACATTGATTCGACCTGAAATGGGCAGAATATCCAACCAGAGTCCGAAAACAAACATTAACATCAGCCCCAACCAAAAGACCGGCATAGAAATGCCAAAAAGAGCAACGGTCATCGAAAAATAATCAAAGAAGTGATATTGGCGTATAGCTGAAATGATCCCGGCTAAAACGCCAATCACAATTGCCAATAACATGGCAAAGAGTGAAAGTTCAAGGGTAGCTGGAAACCGGTTAAGAATTTCTTCAACAACTGGAGAATGAGTGGTGATAGAGCGGCCTAAATCTCCTCGAAGCAGACTTTTGAACCAGATGGAATACTGAACGTGTATTGGTTTATCGAGTCCCCATCGTTCGCGGGTAGCTTGGACGTATTCTTCGGTGGCATGTTCACCAGCTAAAATCCGAGCTGGATCTCCAGGAGTGAGGCGAACGATGACGAATATCAAAATAGATACACCAATCAAGACTGGTATAAGTAATAGCAGACGTTTTAAGATATATTTTTTCATGTTGTTTTATTATACGGATTTATACTGAGTGTGTAAATATCTGAAAAAGGATAGGTCGCCATGCCATGGTACAACACTCTATGAGGATGAAAACCCAAGATTCGCCATGCCATGGCATGGCGCTACATTATATGAAGATCGGGCGCAATACATTGTCGCCCCCTCCATTTTTTAATTCTTTTGTAGGGGCTTGATTTATCATGCCCGTGTATTTTCAGGATAGACCGTCATGCTGCTTTCGCAGCACCAGATGAGGATGAAAACTCAAGTGGTCTATCCTCTCAGTTTTTGTCTTTTACAATTTTTTTCATCTTACGCCGTAGGCTG
>JAAYUP010000056.1 GCA_012517635.1 Candidatus Atribacter alterifermentans | reverse complement strand
GGGGACAAAAAGGGTATTTTCAAAGGCACCAGTTGCTTTGCCGTCACCATGGCAGAGGTAAACATAGCCAACCACCGGAAATCCATTATCGGTTAAAACTTGGCTGTATCCAGCCAACTGCAATGATGTCCTCGCATAATTTGATTTCCCACTTTTATAATCTACGATCAGCCAATATCCGTCTTTTAAACCAATCAGACGGTCGCAACGGCCAGTAAAAGAAAGTTGATTTATTTCATACGGGGGAAGAACAAATTCATTTTTTTCTTCAGCACGGTAATGATTTATAAAACTTTCCATATATTCCTGGTAGTCGGCCATTCTTAAAGCATCAAGCCTCAAGCGAAGTTCATCACTAGTAAAAACCGTTAAAAGCTCTGGATAAACTCTTTGGACAATTTCCGGCCAAAGGGATAAGACCAATTCCCGAAGACTGGTTGATTTTCCTTCTAAATAACAATCCCACACCCTTTTCCATAATTCATGCAGAACTATTCCACCCCGACGGGGATCAAAACCGGGAAGAGTCGGTTCGGTTAATTTATAGAAATTTTTGAGGTAAAACAAAAAAGGACATTCCACCCAGGTGTCTAACTCACTGATCGGTATCGGGGGTATTTCTGAAATTTGATTGGGTAATCCAGGAAGATTACGAACAATTAATGGCACATCCTCTGGTATTTCCAAAGGTTTTAAATAAGGTTCAACGGTTTGAGGAAGAATAGCACTCAATGGTCTTTTAAAGAAAATCACTTTTTCTGCCCAAGGATCATCATCTGTAAATATTTCATTATAATAAGGAGAAAGCGCTGTTGGTCTTCCTGCTTCATCCTGTAACGGGAAGGTTAAAATGGTATGCTGTAATCCGGTGGCAATCAGCCTTCGAAATAAAGCTCGTTTTTCATCTCTTTTTTGAACTATGGTGGGAAGAGTTGCCCGACTTAATTCTGGGTTTTGATTCCACTTTTTTTTCAATTCTTCTTCCAAAAAAGGGGTATTTAAGAAGCTCCCTGGCCAGAAAGCTGCAATGATATCAGTAATAATCACCAATGGTGCTTCGGTCAATGCTGGAGGTGAATTGAGATATATTTTCAAAGATCCCTTTTCGATAAGGGGCGGGTGGAGTGTGGCATGATTAACCCAAGTCTCCAAGAATTCATAGATATCCTGGGGTGAAAGAAACTCTATTTGTTGAACAAATGATGCCAAAGCTTCATCCTCAGAAAATTGAAGAATTTTTTGCTCAATTTCCTTCAGAAAAGCTGTTACTAAAGCAACCAATTCATCTCGAGAAGGGTCTAATCCAGCGAGTCTTGAAGCATGAAATGAAATGTTAAAGGTTTTGGTAAAAATTCGGTAGAGGACTTGATACACTTCTCGAGGTGTTCGACAGGATTTAATAGCTCGCCAAGACTTGACCAGTTGATCAAATTTCATTAAAGATTGAGGAAAGTTCTTTAATAAATTTCTCCATCCATCCATTCCTCGAGGTGATTGACGATAGGCTTCTTTAACTGAAATATCTATTTCTCCCAGCAATGGATCGATTAGAAGATGAAGGGTTTCTTCTTCTGGCCAATTACTTTGACCAGCATTTCGTAATCGGTTGAGAATCCCCCATAAAGGAGATTCTTTGGCTGAAAATCCATGAATGAATTGGAAGGGAATCTGGTATTTCTGCAAAACTTCTTGAAAAGTTTTTCTTCTTTGGGTTGGGATGATCGTCACGACATTATCCCAACCGGGGAATTGACCCCATTGAGTAAGTTGACCTTTCTCTTTCGACCATAAAACCAACTCACGAGCAATAGTTTCATACTGATGGCGGGCATCTCCAGCTACAATTTCAGCTATTGGAACTGGATTACGCTCCCGTAAGAGCAACTCAAATTGATTCTGTTGGAAGGGAAATCCTTCATCAAACTGAGGGATTCCGCACCAAGGTTTGATAATATAAACCTGACTGTGGTTTGATTCCAAACTATGCAGTAATTGACTTTGCCCTGGGGTGAATTGAAAAAAACCAATAAAAATGAAGTGATTTTGTTTCAACCAACTTCGTAAACGTCCAATTTGACCGAACCGTATTATAAGTCTAGCGGTTAAGCCTGGAATTTGAAGATTATCACTGAGTTGATACCGCTCATATTCCTCGAGATATTTTCGGTAAATCCAGCATAACAAACTGGTTGGATCCTGAATTTGACTACAAAGGGAATCATCAAAACAATCATCACAACCCATAAAGTGATTGAAATCACTCCAACTCACTTCTTCACGAAGGAGTTCACGGATGCTTTCCAAAATATGAGTTACACATTCTATTCTTCGTAATCCCTCCGGAACGTCAATGGTTTCAGTTTTTTTATTCAATTCTTTCCAAAAGCGATAGACCACTAACCAATTTAAGCTCTGGTCGACTTCTTTTCTTTTCGGTGGTAGGTTAACCTGGTTATTCAAAAGACTGTGAATTTCACTATATAAGTCATTCCATTGAAAAATTTGAAATTCTTTAAAAGGATTTATTTTTTGAAATTCCTCTTTATCTGATAAAGAAGGCACAATAATAATTGGCCTAGATACTTGAGAGGTTAATTTATCAAGATATTCTTTGACATCGCTTAAACGTTTGTAAGGAAAAAATTCGAACGGCAATTTAGAAAACCTTCCTCATACTATTAAACTATTTAGTCCTTTGTAATCATTCTTTCCCCTTCTCAAAGATTTATTTACTTTCCACCAATAATTTATTCTATTATAATGGAAATCAGATTTCTTTATTGCCATCAACTTGGTTAGATAGTTATTTTAATAACATTAAATAAGAAATCTAAAAGGAAGGGTATTCAGAGTTTTTTTAAATCACTAAATTAAACCATTTTTAGAAAATATTTGAGGTGCTTATATAATGAAAACAAATACTTTTAATTGTTTGTTTCTGGCTTTTATTCTCTTTTGCCTTATAGGCTTTGGAAATTTAGAAATAGCTTATTCAGAGGAAATTCCTCTTATTCCCCTAAGAGATTTTTTTCGAAATCCGGAGAAAATCGGTTACTCGCTTTCTCCCAATGGTGAATATTTTGCTTATGTCGCACCGTGGGAAAATCGGTTGAATATTTTCGTTCAAAAATTTGGTGAAACTGAAGCCAAACGTATTACCTCAGTTACTGACCGAGATTTAGCCGGTTATTTTTGGGCGAGTAATCATAGAATTATTTATGTCCGTGATCAAGCTGGTGAAGAAAACTATCATCTATTTTCAGTAAACATTGATGGTTCAAATCCAGTTGATTTAACTCCATTTGAAGGAGTTCGAGCTGGTGTAATCGATGATTTAAAGGATAATGACCAGGAAATGATCATTTCTCTTAATATGAGAGATCCTCGGTTCTTTGATGCTTACCGTATCAATATTGAAACGGGCGAAATGAAAATAATTGCAGAAAATCCTGGGAATGTAGTTGGCTGGTTAACTGATCATAATGGCTGGCTGAGAGTAGCTATAACCAGTGATGGAGTTAATACTAGTATCCTCTACCGAGAAAATGAAAGTCAATCCTTTGAAAATATTCTAACAACTGATTTTAAAGAAACTTTAACTCCTTTTTTCTTTACCTATGACAACAAAAATCTCTATGCTCTTTCAAATTTAGGCCGTGATAAAACCGCTTTGGTCGTGTTTGATCCGAAAACCAAAAAGGAAAATGAACTCATCTATGAGAATCCCGACGTCGATGTGAATTCAGTATTAGCTTCCGATAAAAAAAAGAAACTCACTGCAGTTACCTACATAACTGATAAGCTTCAATATTACTTTTTTGATGAAGATACCAAAGCCATTTTTCAAGATTTAAGTAAGAAAATTCCTGGCTATGAATTGGTAGTGACTAGTTCCAATCGAGATGAAAATCGTTTTATCATTCGTTCCTATAGTGATAAATCATTAGGGGCATATTACCTCTATGATTATGAAAAAAATGAAATTAAAAAAATCGTTGATGTAAGCCCATGGATTCAAGAAGAAAATATGGCAGATATGAAGCCGGTTAGTTATCCTTCACGAGATGGATTCATCATCCACGGATATCTAACTCTTCCTCGAGGAATCGAACCTAAAAATTTACCAGTTATAATCAATCCTCATGGTGGCCCATGGTATCGAGACAGTTGGGGATATAATGCTGAAGTCCAATTTTTAGCCAACCGGGGATATGCTGTGCTGCAAATGAATTTTCGCGGCTCAACTGGGTATGGAAGAAAATTTTGGGAAGCCGGTTTTAAGCAATGGGGTAAAAAAATGCAGGATGATATTACAGACGGAGTTGTATGGCTTATTAATCAGGGTATTGCCGATCCGAAACGTATTGGTATTTATGGAGGGTCTTATGGTGGTTACGCTACCCTGGCTGGGATTACTCTCACTCCTGATCTTTATGCTGCTGCGGTTGATTATGTTGGAATTTCAAACATATTTACCTTTCTCGAAGCTATTCCTCCCTATTGGGAACCGCTTCGTCAACAATTCTATGAAATGATTGGTGATCCAGTAAAAGATAAAGAACTTCTCGAGTCAGTTTCTCCAGTCTTCTTGGTCGACCGTATTAAAACTCCTCTCTTTATTGCCCAAGGTGCTAACGATCCTCGAGTTAAAAAATCCGAATCGGATCAGATTGTGGCTGCTTTAGAAAAAAGAGGAATAAGTGTTCAATATATGGTAAAAGAAAATGAAGGTCATGGATTTGCCAACGAAGAGAACCGATTTGATTTCTACCGAGCCATGGAAGAGTTTTTATCAGTGCATTTGGGTGGAAAAGTTGGACCCTAATGTTGGCCAAAAGTTTTTTGATTTCCATGAATAATAGAGTTTAAAAATTTAAGGAGGGATTTTCATGGCTGATGAAAACCATGATTGGTCATTGAGCGGTATTGCTTTTGCTGGATGCCTTTTTATTGGAATGGGATTAGGAATTCTTTTTAAACATACCTGGGCAGGAATTATGATGGGGATCGGGGTTGGTTTTATCGTCATGGCTATTTTAAGGTGGAAAAATAAACCTTGAGTTTCACGAGGTGATTTTTTCTCACCAATGAAATACTCTCGTTTCTAAATGAATAAGAATTTATGCAATAAATTTAAAGGAGGCATTTATTGATATAGCGACATGCCATGGCATGTCGAATTCTTGGTTTTCATTGTCATCTGGTGTTGCATAGCAGCATGAGGGTCTATCCTGAAAATACCGTGAACCGTTAAGTGTGAACCGTGATCAGTTTAAAAACCACCCTCATCCTCACCTTCTCCCATCAAGGGAGAAGGAATTATTTCATTCTATTATTTATTTTTTTCCTCGCCCCTTCTTGAGAGAGGGTTAGGGTGAGGGGGCAACTTATTTTCATCTTCATCTGGTGCTGCTAGATAGCATAATGGTCGCTCCTGTTAATAATTATTAAAAATTTTTTTATAAAAGATTCCTTCATTCTGGTTTTGATCAAATTGAATGATACAATAATTGTTAAATTTAAATAAACATAAAAAGTTGTAGCTATTGACTATAAGGAGGGATTACAATGTCCTATCGATTCAGATTTTTGCACTTTTTTGCTTTTTTATTGATCTTTTGTATAGTTTTTCTTTTTTTTGTTGACCAGGGAAATACTCAAGATAATCCAGCTAATTACTATCAAACTCTTCTTGATCGTCTGAAAAATGGAGATACCAGTATCAATTTTGCAGAATTACGAGTACTTTACGCTCAGCTCCCCACCTATAATCCCTATAAAATAATGCAGGATCTTAAGGAAAAAGAGGATCAAATGTGGCAAGAGTATAAAAGCGGCAACTATGATAAAGCCTTAGAAATAGGAACCTCGATTCTGGAAATTAATTATTTAAGAATTATGACCCATTATATTTTTTCTGAAGTCTATGGAAAATTAGGTGATACCCAAAAACAAAAATTCCACGAAGATGTCTTTTTTGGTTTGGTCGACTCTATTATTCAATCTGGAGATGGAAAAAGCCCTGAAACAGCTATGACAGTCATTGAAGTAAGAGAAGAATATGATGTTCTTGACGTTTTAGGATTTGAACAAGAATCACAGACCTTAGTTGAAAAAGATGGAAAAAGGTTTGATTTTCTGGTTGCAAAAAATTCAGAAACTGGAGAAACCCGTGATTTTTATTTTAATATCGACCTCTTCTATGATAAAGCGTTCGAAGCCGGTGAAGAAGAAGATGTTTCTCCAAAAACCACTCCTCAAACAGAGTCAACCTCGGAAACAGAGTTGGGAAAATTTCTCGATACTTTCTTCATTGCTACTTTAATCACCGGAACCAAACAGGAAATCGAGACATTCATCCAAGATCAAAAAGTTGACTTTAAACTTCGTGATAAAGATGGGAACACTGCTCTCATGATTGCTGCTGCGGGTAATAAAAACCTCGAAGCGATAAATTATTTACTTGATTTAGGGATTGATATTAATACCAAAAACAACAAAGGAGATACCGCTCTTATCAAGGCTGCGAGTTTAACCTCCGAACCAAGAATTATTGAGGCTTTATTGATGGCCGGTGCTGATCCGACCATTAAAAATTTGGATGGTTCAGTCGCCTATCAGTATGCCCAACAAAACCCAGATTTGCAAGGAACAGAAACATTAATCAAGTTAGGACAGGCAACAATGAGTGGAATTTCAACTTCTCCAACATCGAACCCAATAGAACCCAGCATCCCAACTGCCATGATTCCTATTCCTGAACCATCACTTTTGCCAATTTCAACACCAACTCCTCAGGTTACGGCACTTCCCCAACCAACCATAACCTCCACTCCCCAAAGTTTAATCGTGAACCCACCATCAGGATGGGTCACACAACCCACTGAAGATCCTTCCGAAATTGGGTATTACCAACTTGTCAACCAACAAAATATCGTCATCGCTGAATATTTAATAAACATTGAAAACCTTCCTTCTCCTCTTGATCCGAAGGGATATCTCGGTTATCTTCAAGAAACCTATCTCAAACCTCCTACCTTTAACGGCTATATTCCTCAGCAAACCATCGATACTAGTTTTTTAGGCCTACAAGCATTACGCCATGATTTCCTTTTCACCGTGGACAACCAACAACTCAAAGCAATGGCAATTCTGGTTATCCTCGGGAATAATGCCTATTCATTTCTCTTTTATAGCACTGTGAGTGATTTCCCCAACCTTGAGGCTATCTTTTTGCAAGCTCTTTCCTCTGTTTCTATTCAGGGCTCTACCGGAATACAACCAATACCACCAACAACTTCTCTCCCTCCGGTTGATATTCAAACTTCGCCCACGCCTCAGCAACCCCTCGCTGGAAATTGGTATCAGGATCCATCCAACACTTTTAGTATTCCTTTACCCTCGGTTTCGGTAAAAAAGCAAGATATCCAGAATGGAGTCGTTTATACCAGCCCAAATAATGGAGAAATTTATTTAATGACTTTCTCTTCAGAAATGGAAGCCCAAAACACGGTTGGGGGTTTGGCTGGAGGGAAAACCTTCAGGGCTGAAACGACTTTAAACGCTGGGAATCATCAAGCTCAGGTAAAAATTTATAGTTTTACTCAAAACAATACCAATTATGCTATGCTTATATCATCATACCCAGGAACACCGGTTTTGGTTATTTTTGTTATACCAGCTGACCAATATAACGCCTCACAAGCTTGGATGATTTCCACCATAACTGGAATTCAATTTCGGTAAATAAATGATACAATAAATCAAGCCCATGGGTTTATAGCATAAACTCTCATGCGACATAGTAATATTAGATGAGGATGAATATAAGTTGTCCCCTCACCCTGACCCTCTCCCACGAAGGGGCGAGGGAAAAATTTAAGAAGGTGTAACGGGAGTAGCGGTTCACGGTTCACACTTCACCGTTCACGGTATTTTCAGGATAGAATGGAAAATAAGACTTTATAAACTTCTAAATTTGAAGGGTGATTGTCTTTTTATTATTAAGGAGGGTGGTTTAATGTGCGTTATCGGTTTGTTTCAGTTCTGATTATCTTTCTTTTCTTCTCAATAACTTTCTCAATTTCTGCAAATGAAGCCCAGGACTTTTTTGACCTGGGTCAATCTTTTTATGAACAGGGAAAATACCAAGAAGCCATTGATGCTTTCAAAAGCGCTCTCAACTTACAACCAGATTGGGCTTTGGTATACTCTAAGCTCGGTCAAGTCTACTTGCAGGTGGGGAAAACCGACCAGGCCATTCAATCTTTCCAAGAATCGATCCGCCTTGAACCGAATAGTGATATTTTTCATGCTAATCTCGCTATTGCTTATTTAATCAACAATGACTTAGAATCCGCTCAAAAAGAATATTCCATTTTAAAAAACCTTGATCCTGAGATTGCTCGCGAAATAGCTAAAAAACTTTTCTCCGAACCCCCTGAAAAACCAATTTTTCAAATCAATACCGATATGCATATCGCAGCCATTAATAGTGTTGCTATCGATAGAGAATGGTCACGTTTTATCGTAACCGGTTCTGATGATAAAACCATCCGGGTTTGGGAGCAGGAAACTGGCCGGTTGTTAAAGATCATTCGACCACCGATCGGTGATGGAATTGATGGGCAGATATCTACAGTTGCCCTTTCTCCAGATGGTGAAACCATTGCTTGCGGGAATATTGCCGGAGTATGGGAAGAAACCGAAGTCATGATGTTTTTTGACCGTGAAAGCGGCACATTACTTGGAACTATGACGGGATTACCGGCTTCTATAACTAAAATCCAATATTCTCCAGATGGAAAATTTTTAGCAGCCCTTGGTGCCGAAGGTTCAGGACTTCGTATTTATAATACCGAAGATTATTCTCTTACTTCAAAAGACCTTGATTATGGTGAACAAGATGCATTGGGTCTCGATTGGAATAAAAATAATCAGATCATAACTACCAGTTTTGACCAGACGATCCGTTTATATCAAATCGATGAAAATGGATCGATAACCTTGGAAAAGAAAGTCACTCTTTCAAGTTCTAACCGGCCTCATTCGGTAGCCTTTTCTCCTGATGGAAATCAAATTGCTGTGGGTTTTTTTGACTCACCCCGAGTAGATGTTTATTCGATTCCTGATCTCTCTTATCTTTTTTCACCCGATTGTAGTCAGATAAATAACGGGAATCTTCCCTTAGTTGCTTGGTCGCGTGATGGGGAATCACTATACCTCTATGCAGGAGGACGTTTTCACTTACAAGATCGTGTTAGTTTGGTGCGATGGTCAAATGCCGGTCGAGGTTCAGCGACTGCCATTCCCGTTACTGGCAATACCCTGATG